>DASQRJ010000092.1:0-2574 GCA_035642955.1 Acidobacteriaceae bacterium | reverse complement strand
CAAACGTATTCTCGACTTTGAAAGCTGAGGAGGTCTGTCATGTCAAATGAAGAGCGACCCGCGTCCGGCGGTGCCGAGTGGGAGCGATGGACGAAGAAGCGCGTGTTCGTGCGCGCGCTCGAAGGCACCTACGGCCAGCTGAAGGAGGAGCTTTTCAGCCAGCCGCGCGTGTATCACACCAAGGACTGGAAGTGGAAAGGCGGCCCGCAGAATTTCGGCAAGAAGATCATCAATCCGCAGTCGGTCAAGGTGGCGCAGTCGATCGAGTGCCACATCGACGCCTACGCGCCCGGCGGCTACGGTCAGAAGCACGGCCACATGAACAGCGCCGTGTTCTACGTCTTGAAGGGAAAAGGACATGACGTGCACGACAAGAAGCGGCACGACTGGGAAGCGGGCGATGCGCTGATCGTCGAGAATGGCTGCGTCCACCAACATTTCAGCGATGACCCCGACGACGAATGCATCATTCTCATCATGAAGGCAAAGCCGCTGTTCCTCTTCATGCACATGATCTTCCAGAAGGTCGTGGTCTACCCGCCGAAGGAGCCGTCACCGGGTCACGAGGACTATCTTCCGCCACCGGAGCTTTGACCATCCAACCACCTGTCAACGATCGGGAGAGCATCATGGGTATCGAGCGGATCATAGACACCAAGGAGCGCGAACGCGCTCACGCCGGCGTCGAACACGTGGATTTCTACCGCGAGGCGGTGCGGCAATCGGAGCGGTTCCGCAAGGAGTACGACGGCTATCTGAACGTGGTGAAATCGGCGCAGATGCCGCTCGAGCGCTCACCGGACGGGCTGCTCAAGCACATCATCCACGAGAAGATGAACACCAAGGAGATGTGCCTCGACATCTACATGCACTTCATCCCCGAGGGCAAGCGCAGCGGCAAGCACCGCCACTTGAGCGAGGAAGTTTTCTACGTGGTCGAGGGCAGCGGATATGACCTGCACTGGGACGTCAAATTCGATTGTAAGGAGACCATCGAGTTCGAGTGGGAGACGGAGGCGAAGAAGTTCGAGTGGACGGTCGGCGATTTCGTGTACATCCCGCCGTACTGCGCCCACCAGCACTTCAATTCCGGCAAGGGCGAGGCGCGGATCGTGGTGATGAACAGCCGCATCGTCAAGGCGATGGGATTCGACTGGTTCGAACAGCTGGAGAATTCTGATTACTGACGAGGTGCATCATGTGCGGTGATCTCGAGGAACAGGATCCGGAGTCTGAGCGGCTCTATGCCGCCTTTCTGCAGGCTGCGCAGGTCGCGATCCACGAGGCGATCGATCATCGAGGCGGGTCACGCAGGCGGCTCGAGGAGCAGCGGCAGGATCCCGCCAGCCGGCTTTCCGATGATGCCCTGCATGGCTACATGGACGGTCTGTTCGGCGACATCCTGACTGCCTGCATCAAGGATGGCCGGCTTGCAGGTGAGTCCGACAGATATCGCGTCCTCGCGTCCCAGTCGGTAGTGCTGGCGCGCCTGGCGGGCTTCCTCGCAAGCCGGCTCGATCTGCGCGAGGATCCGCTGGCGAGCGTGATCGAAGCTTTGATGGCCGGCTACAGTCCGCAGCGGCCGCACGATCACGAGTAGCAGCCGCGGGCGATTCCTGCCCCGGAGACCGGGAGCGGAGATGCGTCCGCGCCTCGTCAGGGCGGGTGAGCAACGGCTCCCTACGTCGTCCGCACGTGGATGTTCCTGTACTTGTCGTCGTAGAACGCGAGCCTGTCCTTCAGCGCCTGGTGCTCGTCGAAGGGCTCTTCGTAGGTCCAGACGGCGTCTAAGAGGTCCGCGCCACTGCCGCCGCCATTCCTCGCCAGACTGAAATAGTGCGCGGTGCCCTTGAAGGGGCACTCGCTGGTCGTGGCCGTGCGCTGGAGCTTGGCCATACTGACATCGCCACGCGGGAAATAGTACCTCGCGGGACTGCCGTCCTCGTCGACGCGAATGACGTTGCGCGAGTCCGCGATCACCTGTCCGTCGACCTCGACGGTGACCTGCTCGCCGACCGGCGTCTCGCGCACGTTGTGCTCGGGCCACTTCTGATGTCCGGGTGACTTGCTCATGCTGGCCTCCTACACGATGGACGGATCGGGGATCGACGCAGGGAGCAGACCTCGTGCCCGCGCCGCGAATTGTGCCAGCCCGGCACGTGCTAGCGCAAAAGCGCGCTGCCACGCGGCTCGTCGCGCGATTTGCACTACGACGCCGCGACCGGGAGGTTTTTTTTAGAAATAAAAACCAATAGGCGGATGCTAAGCTCGCCCGCGAAATTTGAAAGGCAACGGAATGGCGCTGCCGGAGAAAGTTGCAGGGCATGCAACACGGATTAGGGGACGAAAGACATGGGTCGCCGACTGGCCAGCCTTCGGCGGGGAGATGTGAGCTTGGAAAACACTCGAGTTGCCGGTACCCGGCGAATTTTCGCGACACCGGCCCTCTTCACGCTCCTCCTGTCAGCGCCCCTGGCACTTCTCCATGCCGCGCCGGCCTCGGCCCAGGCGGCTGGCAACGCTGCAGCTGGCACGCAGCAGTCCACACCCGAGGTATCGCTGGCGCCTGCTCCG
>DASQRJ010000091.1:0-5024 GCA_035642955.1 Acidobacteriaceae bacterium | reverse complement strand
TGGAAAAAACATGCCGCAGGAAGCAGGCAACGATGCCAGAAGCACCACACACTGGCTTCGCCCGGCTGGTCTGCATGGCCGCCCTCTTCGCAAATCTCCTCATAGCGCAGGGTTGCGTGCAGCATGCGCAACAGCAGTGCGACCAGCGGGGGTACCGTCCAAAGCGTCAGTCGCCTTTGCCAGGTCAACGCGCGCTTTGTCGTCTCATCCATTCCTTGCTCTGAAAGTGTGTGCAGTGTAGCAGTCCCATTCGGCACCTAGGGCAGTCTGGTACAGGCGTAGGCAATCCCGCGGTCGCTTGCGCGGCATTTAGCCCATCGAGTGAAGCTCAGCGGCACACAGTATTCCCCAAAATGCTCTAGCATCAGAGCGTGCTTGCCACCGATACCCCCGTCCAGTTCATCAAAGGAATCGGGCCGCGCATTGCGGAGTCGCTCGCCGATAAGGACATCAGCACCGCGGAAGACCTGCTGTATCATCTTCCCTTCCGCTACGAAGATCGCGCCAATCCACGCACCTTGCATGAGCTTGTCGCCGGCGAAACGGCAAGCGTCATTGGCGAAGTACGCGGCTCGGTGTTGTTGCGCACGCGGGCGATGCCCATCTTCGAGATGACACGCGGCCAGGGTACCGGCACGCTGAAATGCATCTGGTTTCGCGGCACCTATTTGAAAGATCGCTTCCAGGCGGGCCAGACCGTCGCGGTCTTCGGCAGGGTCGAGGCATCGCGGTCTTCGCGCGGTTTCAAGATGATCCAGCCGCAGTTCGAGGTACTGCCCGAGGCTACCGAGGAATTCAGCAGTCTGGAGATGGGGCGCATCACGCCCATCTACGAGAGTCTGGGCGGGTCGAAGCTCGGGCCCCGCTGGGTCCGCCGGCAACTCTTCGAACTGCTCCGCGAGCTGCGCGGGCATATTCCGGAGACGCTACCCGCCGCCATGCTCGAGCGGCTCGGTATGCCGTCGCGGGATACGTCGCTGCAGCAGGTACACTTTCCCGATGCCGCAACCTCCCTGAGCCAGTTGCAGAGCGCGCGCACGGCAGCGCACCGGCGGCTCATCTTCGAAGAGCTGTTCTTCCTCGAGCTGGGCCTGGAGATCAAGCGGCGCAAGGCGAAGGAACGCGCCGGCATCGCCTTCGCGCCCAACGAGCAGGTGCGCGCCGCATTGCGTGAGGTGCTGCCCTTCCATCCCACCTCGGCGCAGAAGCGCGCCCTGGGCGAGATCGTCGAAGACATGAAGCAGCCGAGCCCGATGCGCCGCCTGTTGCAGGGCGACGTCGGCTCCGGCAAGACCATCGTCGCGCTGCAGGCGATGCTGATCGCCATCGAGAATGGCTATCAGGCAGCGCTGATGGCGCCCACTGAGATTCTCGCCACGCAGCATTACCTGAGCGCGCGCAAGCTGCTGGAGCGGGCCACCCGCGACTACCGCATCACGCTGCTGACCGGCTCGCTTGACCTTCATCACAAGCGCATGGCACGCGGACGCATCGCACATGGCGAGGCGGACCTCATCATCGGCACGCACGCGCTCATCGAGGAGAAGGTCGATTTCCATCGGCTCGGCCTGGTCGTCGTGGACGAGCAGCATCGCTTCGGCGTGATGCAGCGGTTCCGCCTCATGAAGAAGCCCGGCCAGGGGGAACCCGACGTGCTGGTCATGACCGCGACACCCATTCCGCGTACGTTGGCGCTCTCGCTCTACGGCGACCTGGATTTAAGCGTTCTGGACGAGCTGCCGCCGGGACGCACCCCCATCGTGACGCGTCGGGGCAGCGACGAACGAGCGGACGAGGTGTGGCAGTTCGTGCGCAAACAGGTGGCGGCCGGGCGCCAGGCTTACATCGTCTATCCCGTCATCGAGGGACTCAGCGACGATCAGCCGGAGCTGGACTTCCCTGCGCCTGAGAAGTCCACAGAAGAGGAGCCGCCCGCTCCGGCGGCCAAGCGTGGTGCGACGCCGTCGCTCTTCGGGCGCCCGACCCTCAAGGCCGCCACCGAGATGTATGAATCCTTGCGCGCAGGCGCATTCCAGGGACTGCGCGTCGGTCTGATTCACGGCCGCCTCAGCGCCGACGACAAGGAAATTGTGATGCGTCGCTTCCAGCGCGGCGAGCTGGATGTCCTGGTCTCGACCACGGTGATCGAGGTGGGGGTCGATGTGCCGAATGCCACCGTCATGGTCATCGAACATGCCGAGCGCTTCGGCCTGGCGCAACTCCATCAACTGCGCGGGCGCGTAGGCCGGGGGGAGGCGAAGAGCTACTGCATGCTGATGACCGGGGGCCGGGTGTCGCCGGAGGCGGAGCAGCGGCTGGATGCCATGGTGCGCACGCAGGATGGGTTCGAGCTGGCCGAACTGGACCTGTCGCTGCGCGGGCCGGGAGAGTTCTTCGGGACGCGGCAGGCCGGGCTGCCGGACTTCCGGGTCGCTAACCTGGTTCGTGACCGGGAGTTGCTGGAGCTGGCCAAACGCGAAGCCGCGGCCTTTGTGGCCACCGGCGGGGCGGAGGCTGCCGAATCCGAGCGCGCCGTGGTGGCCGCACGACTGAAGCAGGCGTGGCAGCGGCGCTACGGCCTGGTGGAGGCAGGATGATCGTCGGTACGGGCATCGACATGGTGGAGATCGAGCGGGTGGCCCACTCCATCGAGCGCTATGGGGCGCGCTTCCTGAAGCGTGTGTACACCCCGGGAGAGATCGCCTATTGCCAGCGCAAGCGCCGCAACGCGGCGGAGAGCTTTGCCGCACGGTTTGCGGCCAAGGAGGCGGCGGCGAAGGCGCTGGGCACGGGTATAGGCTTCGGCGTGACGTGGCGGGAGATCGAGGTGGGCCGCGAGCCCGCGGGGCGTCCGCTGCTCTTGCTGCATGGCCGCGCGGCGGAGATTGCCCAGGCGATGGGCGTGGCGCACAGCTCGCTCTCCATCACCCACACTGACTCGCAAGCGATGGCGATGGTGATCCTCGAAGGCTGAGGCGGCGAACTAAGTCGCTGCGACGGTAGCCAATGCTGTCTCATCGAAAGATGGCTGCGGACCGGTTTTGCAGGAGGGTCCCGGCAGCGCTATTTGGTACTCTCATCGGGAGAGTTTGTTGTGCTTTGTCCGGGGTTAGAGCATTTTCGGTATAGGTGTAGACCGTCCAGCGACCGCTCTGGGGGCTTTTCGTGAAGGAAAAGCCACACCGAATGCCCCTCGGCGGTGCATAGTATTACCGAAAATGCTCTAGTCGTTTCGGGAAGACCAGCGAGGTTCCGTGCCCAGTCAACAGGAAGTGCAGTGGTCACAACTCAAGGTAGGGGTGCTGGTCATTGTTGCGCTGGCGGCGCTCACAGTGCTCATCTTCCTGATGTCCGGCAGCACGGGTGGCATCTTTACCGGCAAGACCGTTCTACGCTCCTACTTCGAGAACGCGGCCGGCTTGAAGGTAGGAGCGCCGGTAAACCTCGAAGGCTACACCGTCGGCAATGTGAAATCGATCCGCATCGATTCCTCCCGCAAGCTGACGCCGGTCGAGGTGATCATGAAGGTCAGCAACCGGTACATCTCTGACATTCGCGAAGACTCGAGGACCAGTCTGGACACAGTCGGCGTGTTGGGCGACACGGTGGTGAACATCGACTCCAAGCACGCGATCGGTCCCCAGGTGAAAAACAACGACGAGCTGGGCACCACCGAGAGCCCGAATCTCTCCGACGTCATCAAGTCCAGCCAGGGCACCATCGAGCAGGTCAACACGATCCTCGCCAAGATCGACAGCCTGGTAGATTCGCTGAACACCGGCAAGGGCTCCGTCGGCCAGCTCATCAACGATCCTGCGCTCTACAACAAAGCCGTCCAGGCGGTCGATCAGCTTTCGAAGCTGAGCACCAACCTGAGCGAGGGCAAGGGCACCATCGGCAAGCTGCTGACCGACGACACGCTCTACAACCACTTCAACGACACCACCGCCCGGCTGGACCACATGACCGCGGAGATCGACAGCGGCAAGGGCTCGCTGGGCAAGCTGCTGAAGGACGAGACGTTTTACAACAACCTGAACCAGACGGTCAGCAACGCAAACCGGCTGCTGGCCGAGATCAACCAGGGCAAGGGAACGATCGGCATGCTGGCCAAGGATCCCCAGTTCCAGGCCAAGTTCCGCGACACTGTCGACAAGCTGGACGGGATCGTGGACAAGATCAACAGCGGGCAGGGCTCGATCGGCCAACTGGTGGTGAATCCGTCGCTCTACAACAACGCCGACGCAATGTTGGGCGAGACCCGGAACCTGGTGACGCAGATCCGCGAGAACCCGAAGAAGTACCTGACCTTCCACGTCAAGATCTTCTGACGTCAAGGGGGGTACCCCTCCCCCTGCGCCCGAGTTCCAGATTGGTAAAGCTTTCTCCGGCAAGGACTTAGTGACCGTCCCGTAGGCTAAGTTGCTGACAGGACCGAGTTTAGCTGCAAAAATGTCACTCCATTGGGGTTAAGAGGTTGCTCCCCGGCTAAGTGACTGATAGAACCGGATTTACGGCTAAAAATGTCATTCCATTGGACTTAGCGGTAAATATCTCCAGCCATTGGACTTATCTGCAAGCTGCTGAAAATGAGCTACTTAGCCTGCTGTTATCTATCGGACACCTGCGCCTTGTTTGATCCCCTATTTCAAGCTTAGCAACTTCATAGGGATGAATCGGCAGGTTTCGCAGGCTTGTCGGCGCGGAAGTGCCGTAACGGGACTCGATCTGTTGGTAGCAACGGTGAGCATCGCACAAGAATTCCGACAGGCTACCCGACTTCGTCGCGAAAGGCGCAGATTAGGGGAAATGGCTTCAAGTGCATTATTCTCTTGACGCCATATGCACTCGAAGCCATAATTTGGTTACATGGCATGGGACGTTCTACTCACGGATGAGTGCAAGGCGTGGTATGACGGCCTGTCCGAGAGGGAGCAGGATAGCGTCGCCTTTGGCGTGGGACTGCTTGAAGAAAAGGGTCCGCAGTTGAAGCGCCCTTATGCCGACGTCATCCACGGGTCGAA
>DASQRJ010000090.1:0-5133 GCA_035642955.1 Acidobacteriaceae bacterium | reverse complement strand
CTTTTTACCCGGCTTCTCCACCGCCGGCGTATTGGCAAGCGCCGTCGTGGTGCCGCCGGCAGCCGTCTTGGCCGCGGCTTCAGGCGAAGCTGTCGCGCCCGTCTTGTTCGTCGCGGTCTCGGTGGCCGCCTCGCCCGCGTGCCTTCCCCGATGCGCACCGGTGTACCGGGTGCGCTTGAAGTGCACCTTCTTCTTCGGTCCGGGCGGCGCGTAGGCGCTGTAGAGCGGCTTGGAGCTGTTATGCGCCGCAGCGGTATCCACATAGCCAGGGCGCACGTCGATGTAAGCATTCTGTCGCAACGTGCTCAGGTACTCGCGCAGTTTCGGCTGCATCACGCCCGTAAAGGCAGCCTCTTCCACCTGGGGACGGACCGCCTCGAAAGGCTGAGCGCCGCCGGGCGTGTGCTGGACGACCTTCAAGATCACGTAACCCTGCTTGGTACGAATCGGCGCCGTCGACTGACCGGCCTGCAGCGCGAAGGTCGCATCTTCCAGCTGCGGCGCCAGCTTGCCACGCATCCATTCGCCGAGGTCGCCTCCCTGGGCGGCCGTGGAACCAGCGGAATTCGCCTTGGCCAGGTCTTCAAAGCTGGCCCCGCCCTTGATCTTTGCGTCGAGCTCATCCGCCTTGGCCTTCGCCGCGGCCAGATTGGCGGTTTCGTCCCCCCCGGTCTTCACCGGGATGAGAATTTCGCTCAACCGCACCGACTCCGGGTGCGTGAAGTCGCTCAAGTGCTGGCGGTAATACTGCTGCAGCTGGGCATCCGTCATTTGAATGCGGCGCCCTACCTCGTCGCGGATGACCTCATGGGTGATGATGTCGTTGCGGATGTGCTGCTTGAAATCTTCGTAGGAGACACCCTGGCCGGCAGCGGCCTTCTCCAGATCCTCCAGCGAATCGAGGTGGTTCTGCTTGCGAATGTTGTCGAGACTCTTCACCAGCTCGGTTTCGCCCGTGATGTTCAGATCCTTGCCCCGGGAGAGCAGCAACTGCTGGTCGATCAGATCGCGCAGCAGATCGCGCTTATGGTCCTCGAGATCCTGCTCGCTCCACCCCTCCTTACGGCCTTCGTCCTCTAACTGGCTCTCGGCGCGTTTGTAGTCTGAGGTGCTGATGATCTGGTCATTGACCTGGGCCACGCTCTCCTCGACCACGCTGCCGCCGAAGGGCGAGGTTTCCGCCTTGGGGTCGAACTTCGCGCGCTCGGCCTGTTGCTCCGGGGTCAGGGGTTTATTGGTCTTCTTCTGGGCAAGGACGGGAGCGGCGGCAAGCAGCGAACCCGCCAGCAGCCAAACGCAAACATCGGAACGGCGAAGGGTCATGGATCTCTCTACATATCCGGTGCGGCTTGCAGACCGGGGGTCAGCGGATCAGAAATATTCTTGCGGGCCTACTCCATGAAATGGCGACGCCGCGGCCGGACGTCCTGTCTCATGCGCCTGTGCGTATTCTACTCACCACGGACGGTGCATGCACGAACCGATGCGACTTTCCGGCAACCTGCCTCCGGGACGGCTTTTCCGGCACGCTTTGCCCGGTAGGGGCCAAGATCTTCATGCCACCTAGGTGGCAGAGTATGTGGGGCAGCTCCTGCTCCCCCGGGTGCTATACTCGCGTCTAATAACCAGCGCCAGGACTGCTTGTTTGCGTGAGCCTGCCGCAGGCTTTCTTTCTCATGGCATCCAGTCCGCGCCGCTCCGCTATTACCGTTGCTGTCTTCCTCGCCGCCTGCGCCGCTGGTGGCGCCCTTGTGCAACGTACCGTCGGCGCACAAGCCCAGACCGACGAGTCGACTCTGCGCAATGATCTCCGCTCCTTTACCACTGTCTACAGCCTGGTGGAGCAGAACTACGCCGAGCCCCTGGATGGGGACAAGGCCGAGCGGGCCATCTATGATGGCGCCATTCCGGGGATGCTGCGCGTCCTGGACCCCCATTCCAGCTTCTACGATCCCAAAGCCTACGCAAAGATGCGCGAGGACCAGCACGGCAAGTACTACGGCGTGGGCATGACCATCCAGCCGCAGAACAATAAGATCGTCGTGCTCTTCCCCTATGAAGGCACGCCCTCCTTCCGCGCCGGCCTGAAACCGGCCGACGTCATCGTTGCAGTGGATGGCAAGCCCACCGACAACATGGACTCGACCGCAGTCGCCAATATGCTGAAAGGCCCCAAGGGCACCCATGTATCGGTGACCGTGACCCGCTTTGGCCAGTCCAAGCCGCTGACCTTCGATCTGGTGCGCGACGAGATTCCGCATGGTTCCATCGACCTGACGTTCATGATCAAACCAGGCGTCGGCTATATCCACATCACGCAGTTCCAGGAGACGACCGGACACGAGGTCGGCGAGGCGCTGGACAACTTCGGCCCCAATCTCAAGGGTCTGGTGCTGGACCTGCGCAGCAATCCCGGTGGCCTGCTCACCGAGGCGGTCTCGGTCTGCGACAAATTCCTGCAGAAAGGCCAGGTCATCGTCTCCCAGCGAGGACGCGCTTATCCCGAACAGACGCAGCGCGCTACCCACGGCAACGGCGGCCGGAGCTTTCCCATTGTTGTCCTGGTCAACCACGGCACGGCTTCTGCGGCGGAGATCGTGAGCGGAGCGCTGCAAGATCACGATCGCGCGATCGTCGTCGGCGAGACGACCTTCGGCAAGGGTCTGGTGCAGACGGTCTATCCGCTCTCCGACAACACCGGCTTGGCGCTGACGACCTATCACTACTACACGCCCAGCGGCCGGCTCATCCAGCGCAACTACGACGGCGTGTCACTCTACGACTACTATTACAACCACGACCAGCCTTCTGTCTCCGACGAGAAGAATCGTGAGGTCAAGCTGACCGATTCCGGACGCACCGTCTACGGCGGCGGCGGCATCACCCCGGACGACAAGGTCGCCACACCCAAGTCCAACCACTTTCAGGACGTGCTCCTGGAGCATTACGTCTTCTTCAACTTCGCCAGCCACTACCTGGCCAATCGCACCGTCGACAAGAGTTTCCAGGTGGACGATGCGGTGATGAACGAGTTCAAGCAATTCCTGAACAGCCAGCAGATCTCCTTCACCGCGCAGGATCTGAGCGGCGTCTCCGACTGGCTGAAGGCGAATATCAAGGCGGATATCTTCACCACGCAGTTTGGCCAAGAACAAGGACTCCGCGTCCGCGCTGATTGGGACCCGATGATCAGCCAGGCCATTAGCTATCTACCGCAGGCCCAGGCCCTCGAAGATCAGGCAAAGAAAGCTGATGAGCAGCGCGCCTCGGCTGCTCTCCACACCAGCCAGTAATTCTTTGTCCCCTGCTGTCGGCCCTGTGCACGCGGTGAAGAAACTCAACCTGCGGAGGACAGTGATCATGGCAGACAAGGTTCAGAAGCTGGGGCTCGAACGCGACTACAAGCAATACCTGTACTTCATCAACAAAGAAGGCAACGTCGCGCGCAAAAAGAAGGGCGGCGAGGGCGCCGAAGAGGTCGTCGCGGAAACCAGGCTGGTACGCGAAAAGGGCTATCTCTATTTCATCGACAAGGACGGCGATCTGGCACGGGCGCCGCGCAAAGGCAAGTCCGACGAGTCTGGGCTCTCCTCATAGAGCAGAGGCCGTTCCTGCCTCCTGATGATCCCTCAAGGCCTGGTTGGCAACGCGAAAGACCTTCGTTTCGCCCTCTTGCACCACCACCATGCGGTCAGCCAACCCCAGCGTTGTCGCCGATGCCAGCAGCCGCGGCAGCGGCTCCTCCAGCGGCTCCTCGGAGAGCCAGAAGGTTCCGTAGTGCATCGGCACCATCCACTCTGCTCCAAGATCCTGGAAGGCCTGCAGGGCATCTTCCGGACTGGTATGGACGGCCCGGTAGCTGTCTGGCGAGTAGGCGCCGATCGGCAGCAACGCGACCTCCGGCCGCAGACGAACGCCGATCTCGTGAAATCCTGCAAAATACGCCGTGTCGCCTGAGAAATAGAGCCGGCGAGCCCCGCCTTCCACCAGATAGCCACCATACCCGCGGTGGCCATCCATGATCCAGCGCGTGCCCCAGTGTTTGGCCGGCGTGTGGGTGACGGTCAGGCCTCCGGCCACGTAGCTCTCCCACCACTGCAGTTCGATGACTGCGGAAAAGCCCAGGCCTCGCACGATATCTCCGACGTCCTTCGGGACAACAACGACAGGTGCGCGGCCGGTTCGCCGGCGCGTCATACGCACCACGCGGCGCAGTGAGGCGCGATCCAGATGATCCATGTGAGCGTGCGACAGCAGGACAATATCGATGGCCGGAAGATCGCGCACGCGCACGCCAGGACGCCGCTGCCGCCGCAGCAGAATCAGCCAGGTAGAGAACACCGGGTCGAAAAGCAGATTGCGTCCCCCGGCCTGGATCAAAAACGACGAATGCCCAATGAAGGTGATACCCAGTTCATCCACGTTGACCAGCCGTGGCCGTCGGTGCACGCCAAGCATCGGTGTCACCGCCGATCGCCAGAGCAGATGTCCCGCGTACCGCAGCCTTCGCCCAATCTCGGCCCAACGGCCCATTCGCTTCGTTCCTCTCGTCTCTCTGACGTTCGATGACGATCCACGGCATCGCGATCCGGCTTTTCCCTCCTCGAGAGGGCTTCTACGCGCAAGCTGGGTGGGTATTGGGGATTGCCGGCAATTGGCCATGAACGACTTTCGAGTTACGGACATACAGACTCGCCGATGCCATACTGTCTCCACGGTTCCTTCGGAATCGCGAACCTTTGGAGCGAATGGAGTAGACGCTTGACTGTACCTGCAGAGCTGGCGACAGCCTCGGCAGAACGACGCCTCAGCGCTACGGCTTCCGCCCACCTTGACCTGGTTCGAGGGCTCGCGGCCGCCGCGGTCGCCTTCCAGCACTTGCGTTCTCTGCTCCTGCTCGACTGGCCGCAGACCGCGGTGCATACTCCGTTGGCCGCAGGATTCTATCTGCTGGCCAAGTTCGCCCGTCCAGCTGTCATCGTCTTTTTCGTGCTCAGCGGATTCCTTGTCGGTTCCAGTGGACTGCGCGCGGTCGAGAACCGTACCTGGTCCTTTCCCCGCTATCTGCTGCACCGCTTTCTCCGTCTGGAAATCGTTCTGCTGCCTGCGCTGCTGCTGGGACTGCTGTGGGAC
>DASQRJ010000089.1:0-12389 GCA_035642955.1 Acidobacteriaceae bacterium | reverse complement strand
AGCGTGTGGTCGGGCTCCGCGCCGATTGAAGATTATCTGAAGGACACGCCGCGCTTCGTCTCCGAGTACGGATTCGAGGCGCTGCCGGACATGCGCACGATTCGCGCCTTCGCGACGCCGGAGGAGCAGACGCTGGATTCGCCTGTAATGCGCGCGCACCAGAAGTTTGCGAATGGCAATGGCAATGACCGGCTGCTCGTCTACCTTCGCCGCTACTATGGCGAGCCGAAGGACTTCCCCGCCTTTGTCTACCTGAGCCAGGTGATGCAGGCGCAGGCGATCGGGTTGGAGGCGGAACATCTGCGCGCGAGCCGACCGCGCTCGATGGGCTCGCTCTACTGGCAGCTCAACGACTGCTGGCCGGCAGCATCGTGGGCCAGCATCGATTTCTTCGGCAGGTGGAAGGCGCTGCAGTTTCACGCGCGCCGCTTCTACAACGATCTGCTGATTGCTCCGATCCGCCAGGATGGCACCACGAAGGTGTACGCGGTCAACGACCGTACAACGCCGGTGCAGGCGAGCATTGAGATGCAAGTGATGAATTTTGACGGGCGCGTGCTGTCCGAGTCGGTTGCGCCTGTAACCATGCCGCCGCTATCAAGCACACGGGTGAACTCGCTTACCGATGAGGCACTGCTGAAGGGCGCCGATGCCGCAAAGACCTTGGTGTGTTCACCATGAAGGTGGGCGGCGATGCGGTGTCGCGCCACATTCTTTACTTTC
The DNA here is from genome assembly GCA_035642955.1 of Acidobacteriaceae bacterium. GTDB lineage: Bacteria > Acidobacteriota > Terriglobia > Terriglobales > Acidobacteriaceae > KBS-83. Next base: position 11,666 of record DASQRJ010000089.1, on the reverse strand, counting down.
GTGCAGCCCGCGACCTTAGCCTGCCGGCGGCCAAGGTCACAGCGCACGTCACAGCAGGTGCGCATGGGCTGGAGATGATGCTGCACGCCGATACGCTGGCGCGGGATGTGTGGATCTCCTTCGGCGACCAGGATGTCACACTGGCAGACAATGCCTTCACCATGCTGCCGGGGGAGACGCGCATGATCCCGCTCAAGAGCAGCGTGGACGCGACCACGCTGGAGAATGCTCTGCATATCCAGACGCTGGACACAGCAACACTGCCTGGCATGGCAGAGGCAGGAGACTGACATTGTCGATGCGCGTGACGATCCCGTTGTTGCTGGCGATCTTTGCTCTAGCAGCCTGTCCTTCGTCTGCTGCACCTGCTCGGCCCTCGACTACCCGCCCGATGGCACCGACGCCGCACAGGACGAAGTGGGCAATTGCGATCCATGGCGGCGCAGGCGAAGAGGAGTGGCAGCATATGGACACGGCTACAGCAGCCGCCTACCACGCTTCGCTGGCGCGCGCGCTGGACGCGGGTGCGGCCGTGCTCAGCAAGGGCGGCCGATCCCTTGACGCGGTGGAGGCAGCCATCGAGGTGATGGAGGACGATCCGCTGTTCAACGCCGGACGTGGTGCCGCATTTGACTCGCTGGGAAGGAACGAGATGGATGCCGCGATCATGGACGGTGCGACGCTGGAGGCGGGCTCGGTAGCGGCGGTGACCGCGACGAAGAATCCAATCGCGCTGGCGCGTGCGGTGATGGAGCATTCGCCCTACGTGATGATGGTGGGCCCAGGTGCGGATGCGTTTGCCATCAGCCAGCATATGCCGCAGATGCCGCCATCCTACTTTTTCACTGAGATGCGCTGGCAGGAATTGCTGGGCGTGCTGCGGGCGCAGAAGAAGCCGATCCCGCTGCGACCTTCCGGCGTGCCAGCTGCATCGCATGGCATCGCTGTATCGCGCGGCGTGGCGCCCTTCGCGCATCGCTTCGGTACCGTCGGTGCGGTGGCGCGCGATGTGAACGGCAACATCAGTGCCGGCACCTCCACCGGCGGAATGCAAGGCAAGCTTCCAGGGCGCGTCGGCGATTCGCCGGTCATCGGTGCGGGCACGTACGCGGCGAACGATGCGTGCGCGGTCTCCGCAACCGGGGTGGGCGAATACTTCATCCGGCTGGACGCGGCGAAGGAGATTTGCGGGTTGGTGAAATGGAAGCGCATGACGGTCGCCGCCGCCGCCGAGCAAGTCATTCGCGGCGAAGTCGCAAAGCTGAAGGGCGGTGAGGGCGGCGTGATCGTGCTGAATCAGAAGAGCGATCCGGTGTGGGTGTACAACACACTCGGCATGTTCCGCGCGCGGCAGGTAGAGGGCGGCACTCCGGAAGTGCTGGTGAAGTAAAGTCAGGCGTACTTCGCAAGTGCCGCAGCCAGATCGAGCGGCGCGTCATCGGCATGCCCGGCGGGCGCGCGAGGTGAGATAAGCACTGCGTGTCCATGATTCTCGCGCCAGGCGAGGAAGGTGATGTGCGCCGGGTCGGCGATGCGCAGCAGATCGAGCAGAATGTAGTAGGCGCTGATGTCGGCGTCGCGGAGCGAGCCTTCGGGATCCGGCACCTCCACGTTGGTGGCAGCATCGAACAACTGATTCAACGTACGCTGGCGCTGGCGCGGCGCAAAGCGCACCAACAACTGCTCCGGCTGCGCGCGGCGCAGCGTCTCGCGTGCCGCCCATTGCACAAACGATGTGCTGTAGATCTGCGTACCCGACCCTTCCACAAACAGCATGGTGATGAAGTGCTGCATGCGCGGATCCGGGGTGACCGCGCCCGCTCCCGACTCAGTGGCATTGAGCTCCTCCAACATGCTGCGCATGCCCTCAGCACCGCCTGGTCCGCCCTGCGTAAAGCGGTTCATCCGCTCCAGAACGTTTTCACGCACAGGACGTAACCGCGCATAGGAGAGCAGGTCGACCGCATCGGGATCGTGTGCCCACGGTTCGCCGCCGTCGATGTACCAGCGAGTGTATGGAGCGGCTTGCTTTGCCGCACGCTGCGCGAGGGCAGCGTGGAGCTGCGACGGCGTTTCCGGAGTCCATTGCAGGTTGTGGAAGGTGATGCCATGCGGCGAGAGCTTGCGAAAGAGCTGTGGACTGGGCGCAGTCGCGTCCTTACCAACTACGACGACGACCAGGTGATCTTTCTGCGGCGTTTCATCGAGTGGCACGGCAAGCAGAGCCTGCGCGCCGCGCCGGTAGGCATCGATCTGACTGCTGGACCACAGATACGCGGTCAGCTCTTCGAGGAACGGCTGCGGAGAGCTGACCCAGTCTCTTGCCGCCAGCTTGGGCGGCATGCTGATCTGCCGGAAGGGCGCCAGCAGGCGCGCGCGCTCTTCGGGCACAAGCGATTCGAGCCATACGCATTGCCTCTCGAAGGTGTGACGCTCGGCGGGAAAGCGCCAGTCGAAGACGATGATCTCGCGCAGAAAGGCCGGCGCTACGGCGATCGGCAGCTGTTGCAGGAGCGCGAGGTGCGCCACCGCAAATTGACGCGCCTGCGGCGGATAGCTGGCGAAGCTGGCGGCGGTGAGCTGATCGGGTGTCATCGATGCATCCTCACACCAGCTCCGCGATGGGAGAGCCTTTTACAAACGGCGTTTCGAAGCCGTGGCGCTTGCCGATGGTGGGCACCAGGTCAATGGGTTGAATGGCTCGATCGACGGTGACGTTCTGTCGAATGCCAGGCCCCATTGCGAGCAGCCAGGTGGTGCGTGCCATGGCGCCGCCGGTGCGATGATGCTGGAAGCCGTTGCCGCCCGGATCGCCGTCGGCATCGCGGCCGAAGTCAGGCATGATGAACAGCCCGGTGCGATCCTTGTATTCAGGCATCGACTGAATGGTTGTCCAGAGCTCGCCACAGATGCGGTCGGCACGCTGGATCGCGTCGACGTAGAGCGAAAAGGCGCCCGCGTGAGCGACGTCCATGTCGTGCAGCGTAATGAGCAACAAGGATGGCGACACTTGCGTCATCAGACGGCGGGCGATGGAAAGCGAGAGGGCGTCGGCGCTATCGAGTGAGCGAGCGCCGCGGGTAAAGTCCTCGACGGAGAGGCGCAGCGTGGAGGCAAGCTGTTCCAGATGCAGCTCGCCATCGTCTTGTGAGAGCGATGGCCGGTAGACCGGCATCTCGTAGTTGTCCTGCAGCAAGTGCTCGTAGTCGACGAGCGATTGCGGATGCTGCTTGCTGACGGCAGCCGCAAGCAGTTGTTTGGGCAGGATGACGCCCGCTCCCTGCCCTTCGTATCCGCCGTGGCGGCTGAAGCCGATCTGCTGGAAGCCATTGCTGGGCGCGATGACCCACGCATCGTCCATGGGCCGTCCTAGGCCGCGACGAAAGTATTCAAAGACTGTAGGGTTCGCAGTGGGCTGGGCAATGAAGTTGTCGAAGGTCTCGTAGCAACCGGTGACAATGCCCGCGGTTGCGACATAGTGACCGAGAATGCCGTGGTTCACTACCTGAGTGAAGAACGTCCCCTGCGGGATGAGTTCGGTCAGAAGGTGTGGGATGTTCTGCTGGCCTTCGAGCGCGAAGGTTTCCTCATCGCGCGCACCGCCGCCAAAGGTCACGATGACGCTGCGCGGCCGCGGCTGAGTGCCAGCGGCGAAGGCCGAAGGGACGAGTGTGGAGACGGCCGTTGCCGCGACGGTGCCGGCTGCGAGGCGTAGGAATTCGCGGCGAGTCTGACTCCGCAGTAAAGAAGCGAACGCGTCTGAAGACGACGACATTGGGATGACATCCTAGGTCGCGCTGACCAGAGAGGTGTGGCTCCGACTCTACACATCGCGACCGGCCGTCCACAAGTGCGATGCACCGCAGCGTGCACTCTCATGCCTGTGCGGCTATGATTTTTCTATTGCTGAATCGGTCCCACCTGCTCAGCACGGATGGGTTCATCGATCAACGCATGATCGACGCCCGCGAGCGGCGGCACGGAACCGCCGTCAAGATCAAGCAGCACAACTTCATTGCGGCCCGGATGCAGCCAAGCCCCAGGTAGATAGAGGCCGCCCTGCGGGCCGATGCGCCAGTAACGGCCGAGCGCGTGGCCGTTCACCCAAACCTGCCCCTTGCCGTAGGAGCGCACATCCAGAAAGGTGTCGGTCGGCTTGCCGATGGAGAAGATGCCGCGATAGAGCGTAGGGCCAACAGAAGCCGCCGGCTGCTGCGAGAAATGTGCGGAAGATGGATCTGTGAAGGGTAGCGGATAGTTCTGCCAGCCGGTGATGGCCTTCCCCGCCAAGGTGACGCCGTGCGTGATGCCGGCCTGTTCCATCCGTAGCACTGCTGTAAAGTTCACGCGGCCGGAGTTCTCCACCAGGATGTCGAGGCGCTGCTGTTTGCCGGGGACGCTCAGCGGCATCGACGTCCTGCCCGCCCGGCGGTCGAGCACGCCGACAAGTTTGCCGTCGAGATAAACGCGCGCATAGGAGTGCAGTTCGTCGAGCGCGAGCTCACCCGACAGCGGGCCCTGCAGTATGGTGCGATAAAGCACGTAGCCAAAGTCCTGACGCAGCTCTTCCATGGTGAGCGGCTGCTCGGACGGCACCGGGGAAGGCAGCGTGTTCCACAGCGAAATGCTCTCGGTGAGCGGAATCGGCGGCAGCGTGCCGAGGATGGGCGGCGGCGGTACCGGTGGCGGCACAACGCCAGTGACTTCCTTGATGGCCTTGCGAATCTCAAAGAACTTGGGCCGGGGGTGGCCGGCTTCGTCGATAGGCGCGTCGTAGTCGTAGCTGGTGACGTCAGGCTGGTAATTGTGACCGTTGGAGTTGGCGCCGCTGAACCAGCCGAAGCTGGTGCCGCCGAAGATCATGTACATGCTGACGGAGTAGCCCTGTTTCAGCATCCAGCGAATCTCCGCCACCTGCTTCGCGGCGTCGGTGTGCTCATGCTTCGCGCCCCAGTGATCGAACCACCCGGCCCAGTACTCGGCGCAGAAGTAAGGGCCTTCCGGATCGCGTTTGCGATAGAGAGCGAAGGAAGACTCCGCTTCGCCGGTGCCAAAGTCCACGGCCGCGGGCAGCCCGGGAAGCGAACCGCGCGTCAGTTCCTCGGCGCCGTCCGCCGTATAAAGCAACGCGCTGGTGAACCCTGCGTGCAAAACCATCTGCCGCGCACGCTCCATATAGGCGTGATCGGTCTCCTTCGCATCTTCGAACGATCCGTATTCGTTCTCCACCTGAACGGCGAGGATGGGGCCGCCACGATCCAGTTGCAGGGGCGCCAGTTCCTGACCGAGGCGATCCATCCAGCGGCTCGCGGCTTGCTGGTATGCCGGGTCGAGACTGCGCAGCTTCAGGTTGCGATCCCGCAGCAGCCATGCAGGATATCCGCCCAGGTCCCACTCGCCGCAGCTATACGGGCCGGGACGCAGGATGACGTAGAGGCCCTCCTGCTGCGCCTCACGGATGAATTCGGCGACGTCGCGCTGGCCGGTGAAGTCGTATTGTCCCGGCTGTGCTTCGTGGAAGTTCCAGAAGACATACGTCATCACCGTGTTGATGCCGATGGCATGGGCCAGGCGAAGGCGATCGCGCCAGTAGGCGCGCGGTGTGCGGACGTAGTCCATATCGCCGGCAATAATCTGGAAGGGTCTGCCGTCCAGTTCAAAGCGTCCGTTAGCGATCATGAAGCGGTGCGTCCCGGGCGTGGCTTGCGCCAGTGCTTGAGACCCAACCGCTTGAGATACAACCAGGATCAGGAAAAGCGCGGCACAGACGCGCCGCAAGACGGAGTCCATATTGAGCTCTCGGCGAACGAAAGCCAGAGTATCGTAACCTGCAACGGCACGGGTACTTTGGAAAGCAGCGCGGACTGCGGGGATTGAGGTATGGTGGGAGAGCATGCTCGCCCACGCGTCGACAGCCATTGCACCCCGAGTCACACTGCTTTCACCCAAGCTTGAGATTTGCGTTGAGACCCTCGACAACGCACAGATCGCGGACCGCGGCGGAGCGAATCGCATCGAACTTTGCGGCGAGCTCGCCGGGGGCGGCGTCACCCCCAGCCTGGGCCTATTGGAGCAGGTCGTCTCCAGTATCAAGATCCCGGTGCATTGCATGATCCGCCCACGCGGCGGGGACTTCCTTTACAGCGCGGGCGAATTTCGCGCGATGGAACGCGACATTCAGCTGGCAAAGAATGCCGGCGCCGCGGGGGTGGTTCTGGGCATATTGACGGCAAGGGGCGAGGTGGACGTCGCGGCGACCCGCCACCTCATCGAAGCGGCGCGCCCCATGCGCGTCACCTTCCATCGCGCCTTCGATGTGACACGTGACCTGGATGCTGCACTGGAATCGGTGATCGCAGCCGGTACGGATATTCTGCTGACCTCCGGTGGCGCGGAGCGGTTGAGTGAGGGCATCGATGCCGTGGCGCGGCTGGTAGAGCGTGCGGGAGACCGGATCGAGATTATGGGAGGCTCGGGGGTGCGGTTGCAGAATGCCGTTGCCCTCTACGAAGCCTCTGGTGTCGCGGCGATCCACTCATCGATGCGGCGCCCGTTGTCTACAGAGGAGTCCACGGCCATCCACGTGCTGCCGGATGCGTTGCCACCCTATGAGGTCCGCGAAGAGGATGTGCGAACCCTGACCGCGGCCCTCAGAAAATCCGCCCAAAAGCCCGGTGGGAATCGTCTTCAGCGTTAGCAGCATTTCCCTGGAACGGATATCCGCCGGGCGTCCTTAAATCGTCGATTGTTCTAGAGAAATGGCGGCTGGTGCGGTTTAGACCACCGCTTCCGGTGCATGCATCACGCGGTCCGCTGGCAAGTTGAGGGAGGCAACCGGGATGCGGTCTCGCTCGGTCATGAGGCGCTCGATTGCGGAGGCGGGCAGCGGACGAGCGAAGTAATACCCCTGCACGCGGTCGCAATCGAGCTGCCAGAGCAGGGCGAGCTGATCCTCGCGCTCCACGCCTTCCGCGACCACGATCAGCCCCAGGCTGTGCGCGAGAAAGACAATGGCCTGCACGATCGCATAGGTGCCACTCGGCTCATTGATGCGCTCGACGAAGGAGCGATCGATTTTCAGGGTCTGTACCGGCAACTGATGCAGATGGGCCAGCGAGGAGTAGCCGGTGCCGAAGTCATCCACCGAGAAGTGGATGCCCATGCGCGCCAACGTGTCGATCTGACGCGCCACCTGACCGATGTTGCGCATCACGGTCGACTCGGTGACTTCCATCTCCAATGCCGAAGGCGAAAGCCTGTAGTGGCGCAGGCGCTCGATCACGTAGCTGGAGAAGTCGAACCGGGTGAGCTGCAGCGGTGAGACATTGCAGGCGATGCGCACTGGGTGAAAGCCGCGGTCCTGCCATTCGCGGCTTTGGCGGCAGCACTCGTCGAGCACCCAGTTGCCGAGCGGCACAATGAGACCGCTCTCCTCCGCGATGGGGATGAAGCGATCCGGATAGACCATGCCGAGGATGGGATGATGCAAACGCACCAGAGCCTCCAGCCCGCAGAGCTGTCCATCCCGCGTATAAAGCGGCTGGTAGTGCAGCTCGAGTCCGCCGTCCTTCAGCGCGCGGCGAAGATGTTTTTCCAGCTCGGTGGCTTCGAGCGTGGCCGCCGAAATCTCCTGCGAGACATACATGTACTGATTGCCGCCGGATTTTTTCGCGCGATACATGGCCGTATCCGCGTCGCGCCACAGGAGTGCCGGATCCGAGCCGTGATCCGGATAGACGGCGATGCCCAGGCTGGCGGTGAGGTCGATGTCGATACCGTTGTGACGGTAGGGCTCATTTAGTCCGCGAAGTATGTCGGCGGCGACGCGCTCCGCATCTTCCGACTCGGCGATCTGTTGCAACAATACTGTGAATTCTTCACCGCCCGTGCGAGCCACCGTATCCACGGCGCGCACGCGCGCGCCGAGGCGGCGGGCAATCTCCTGCAGACATACGTCGCCGATGGCGTGGCCATAGGTGTCATTGATCTGCTTGAAGCGATCGAGATCCAGACACAATAGGGCTGCCTTATGGCCATAACGGCTGGCATGGGCGATGGTTTGGGCCATGCGATCCTCGAGCAGCGCGCGGTTGGGCAGCCCGGTAAGGATGTCGTGATTTGCCTGATGCACCAACTGCTCGTGCAGGCGATCGCGCTCGGTCACATCCTGCATCAAGGCAAAGGTGACTTTATGCCCGTCGTGCTCGAGCTGGTGCGAAGCGATATCCACCAGCATGAAGCTGCCATCTTTGCGCTGATGACGCCAGGGTCCGTTGAGCGGATTCTCGCAGGTGCTCTTCAAGTCGGCGACGAGCTTGGAGAACTCCTCGCCCGGCCGCAGGTCAGCCATCGTCATCTGCGCGAATTCTTCATGGGTGTAGCCATATTGCTGTGCGGCCGCATCGTTCACATGCAGGAAAGCAAGCGTCTCGGTGTCGAACATCCACATGGGGTGCGGATTGGACTCGAACAGAACGCGGTAATGCGCACCCGCATCTTCGGCGCTCACGATCTCCTCTTCGAGCAGGGTAAGAATCATGCCGACCGCAACCAGATACTTGGGCAGGTTCCAAAGCTGTTCGGGAACGTTGATCGCGGGCCACAAAGCTTCGGTCAAGGCAGCCGAGACCCAGACCGCAGCCCATGCATACAGACTGAAGATCACCGTACGGATGCCGGCGGTGAACCGCGTGACCTCGAAGCTGTAGAGCACGGCCAGAAGCAGATACACCTGCGTCAGCATGACGTAGAGCGGCGTCCCGTAATGATGGTGGACGATGCCGTAGCTGAGCCACGCCGTGCATCCCAGGATCGAGAGTCCCAGGGTCAGGAAGAGCAGGGGACGGCGCTGCGAGATGCGCCAGGCGACCATGAGCGTTGCCGCTTCGCCGGCGATAGCGCTCAGCGAGAGCAGGCGGCTTCCATCGGGCAGGAAGCAAGCGGCGGCGGCGGTCGCCAGCCAGGGCACACCCAGCGTGACCAGAACCGCCAGCCACCGTCCGGTCGCATATCGCACGAGTGTGGTGGACAGGATAAAGAAGATGCCGCCCAGCACCAGCGAACCCAGGATCAGGAAGCCCTGGGCGGCGCGGCCTTGCTCCGTGGCGGGACGCAGCAGCAACCCCGCAAAGTGAACCAGGATCAAGCACCAGCCGATGAGCCAATAACGGACGCGGAGCGTTGGCCGTTTCCTGTAGATGGAAGTGAACAGGAGAACCAGCGAGCCCAGCGATAGGAGATCCAGAAGTCCGCTCATCCTCAACCTGCTACCGGATTAAACTTTGCGGACCAGGGACGGCCAGCAACCGGGGATAATTAGACAGTAACGTTCCCACACCGCTCGCCTCAATATCACGAAAGTTTGCTTATTGCACATTCTAAGCACTTTCTGGTATCTCGGAGAGTACTTTTTGCGTAGGGATATCCCCTGAAAAGCTAAAGCCGCTGCCAAATTGGGCGACAGCGGCTCTCAGCTAATTTTTCGGCGGATGCGAGACCCCATGGCCCACCGGGCCTTTCTGGGGCGGGTGTATCTTCTGGCGAGCGTACTGCTGGCCATGGATCTTGATCTTCGATTCGTCGATCCGGCCTTCGGTCGGCTGATCGAAGATGGCTCCCGGGGCCAAGAGGAAGGTCTGAACCTGGCGCCCCGGCGTGGTGCTGGTGCGAACGTCGACGCGCGCCGGATCGATGCCCTTCTCATTGGCGAGATACGCACGCGTGTTCATAGCGCGCTCGGCAGCCGTCAACTGACCGTCCACTTCGCTGTCGGAGTGTTCACCGATCAGCACCAGACGTGCATCCGGCTGATGTTCAAGCGTGAGAGCGACGTCGTCCAGACAGGCGCGGCCTTCATTGTCGACGCGTGCCGGACGGCGCACGTCGCGGTTGAAGTAGACCGTGCACAGCGGCTGGGCCTTCGGCGCGGGCGGCAGCGACGGCGGAGCGATGGTGACCTCCGTCGTGGCAACCGCAGTCTGGCCCAGATCGTCCACCACACGGCAGGTGACGGTGGCGACACCGGGTGGCAGGCCATCGGTATGCAGCTCGGCGGTGTTGTCCTTGCCGCCGATCTGACCTTCGGAGGTGGCGTAGCTATACGTGAGTTGCCGCTGCGCGATGCTGCTGGCGTAGGCGGTAATGGTGGAGACCTGGCCGGGTGTCACAGTGGAAGGATCGGCCGAGCACTTCAGCGTCGGAGCAGGCGAGGCCTTGACGACGAAGTTGGTGGAGCACTGCGCGAACTGCTTGCTCTTTTGCTTGAGCGAGATATGCGCCGTCGCGTGATAGGTGCCCTCGCCCAGGCCGGTGGTATCGACGAAGATGACCGGGCCGAAGCCCTGCTGCTTGCCGGCGCTCAGCTCCCAGCGGAAGAAGAACGGGGTCTTGGATTTATCGCGGTAATTGCGCAGGTTGGCCGCCAGCGTGACGCGTTCGCCCGCGTAGACTTCCGACGGACTCGCGTCGCAGGCCAGGCTCTTGGCCTGAACTGGATTCATCTCGCCAAGACGGAAGACCAGCCCCGCGGAGAGCCGCAGTGCGCTCACGCTCTGCGTGCCACCCGCCAGGTCGAATTCCTGCAGCGCACCCTGGTCCGCGTGCAGGTAACCGTAGTCGGCCTGCGCGAGGCGAAACGCAACATGCTCACCGGTATGCGGCAGCAGCACATCGACGCCGCCGCCACCCGCGATGCCATAGCCCCAGGTAAGCGGCTGAAACTTCGGCCCGGCCACGTCTGCGGCGCCGGCGGTGAAATGCACGAACGGAATGAGGTGCTGACCGAGGAAGAAGCGATACACCGGACCTGCTTCCGCGGTATAGAACGAATCCGTGACGCCGCCGAGTTGAACGAAGGGCGGCACTGGTGACGAACCGGTGGTGCCGAGCGGGTATTCGCTGTGTGAGAACTCCGCCTGCACACCGAAGTGACGATTGAAATAGTAAGTGCCGCTGACGATATAGCCACGCGTGTTGTTGCTGGGGAAGCTGTAGGTTCCGACGCTGCCGCTGGGGCGCAGATAGGTGTAGCCGCCAAAGAGGTCGAGACGCGAGGCGGGGGGTGGCTCGGGCTGGTTGACCTGCTGCGCGGGCAACGACGGGTTCACGGCAGCGTTATCCGGGGGAGCCGGCGCCTGCGGCGCCGCGGGTGCCTGGTCCTGCGACGCAGATGCGGGTGCGCCGGCGTCGGGCGCGGGCGCAGCGGTGTCGGCTGCGGGCGTAGCTGGCGCGGGCGTGCTTTCAGAGGCAGCAGGGGGCTCGGCTGGAGCTGCCGGTGCGCTCTGCTGCGGAGCCGCAGAGTTGTCCGGCGGAGGAGGCGTGGAGGGGGCAGCCGGTTGGGGTGCCGTTGCGTCAGGCGTGGGCGCAGGTGAGGCAGGCGCAGCAGAAGACGGCGCGACAGGAGCCGCGTTGTCTGGGGTCGCGGGCGCGCTCTGCTGGGGCACGGCGGAAGCATCGGCCGGAGAAGCGGCCGGTGCAGATTGCTGCTGCGGCGCATTTGTATCCGGAACGACTGCAGATGGCTGCGCGTCGGATGAGGCTGGCGCGGCAGAAGGCTGTGCAGCAGGAGCCGCGTTGTCTGGGGTCGCAGGTGTGATCTGCGCCGGCGGAATCGCAGCTGCTGCCGGCGCTCCCTGCTGCGGTGCGACAACAGTCACGCCAAGAGGTGT
>DASQRJ010000088.1:0-5231 GCA_035642955.1 Acidobacteriaceae bacterium | reverse complement strand
CTCGGCCTTTCATGCCGACTTCGCCTTCGCGCTCGATCAGCTCACGCTGGTCATGCTGCTGATCGTCACCGGCGTCGGTTTCCTGATCCACATTTACTCCGTCGGCTACATGGCGCACGAAGAGGGCCACTGGCGATTTTTCGCCTATCTCAACCTCTTCATGTTCTTCATGCTGACGCTGGTGCTGGCGGAGAATTTCCTGCTGATGTTCGTAGGCTGGGAGGGTGTCGGCCTCGCCTCGTATCTGCTGATCGGCTTCTACTTCAAGAAACACTCCGCCACCAACGCCGGCATCAAGGCCTTCGTCGTCAATCGTATTGGCGACTTCGGTTTCCTGCTGGCAATGTTCCTGCTCATCATCCACTTCGGGACGCTCAGCTTCAGCGAAGTTGCCATCCAGATCGCACAGCATCCTGACTGGCATGGCGGCGTGCTGACCGTGATCGCCCTGTTGCTGGTGCTTGGCGCCACGGGTAAGTCGGCGCAGATTCCGCTGTACGTGTGGCTGCCCGACGCGATGGAGGGCCCCACCCCAGTCTCCGCACTCATTCACGCCGCCACCATGGTCACCGCCGGCGTCTACATGATCGTGCGCACGCACGCGCTCTTTGACCGCGCGCCGCTCGCGCTCAGTGTCGTCGCTGTTATCGGGGCGGCCACGGCCTTCTTCGCCGCCACGATTGGCATCGTGCAAACCGATATCAAGCGTGTGCTCGCCTACTCCACCATCTCGCAGCTTGGATACATGTTTTTGGCCTGCGGCGCCGCGGCATATTCCGCCGCCATCTTTCACTTGCTCACCCACGCCTTCTTCAAGGCTCTGCTCTTCCTCGCCGCCGGTTCCGTTATCCACGCCGTCGGCGGCGAGCAGGATATGCGCGTCATGGGCGGCCTGCGCCGCTACATCCCGGTCACCTTCTGGACCATGACCATGGCCGTCTTCGCCATCTCCGGCTTGCCACCCTTTGCCGGCTTCTTTTCCAAGGACGAGATTCTCGCCGAGGTCTTCCGTTCCCCCAACGGCGGCCCGCTCCTGTGGGCTGTTGGCGTCGTCACCGCGGCGATGACCTCGTTCTACATGTTCCGCCTCTGGTACCTGACCTTCTTTGGCCATCTTCGCTTGCAGCACGAACCCGCTCACCACGACGCCCTGCCCGTCGCACTGGACGATGCGCTTGCCACCGCGCACGCGGCCAACGGCCATCACAGAAACCTGCAGCCGCATGCGCCGGGAATTCACGAGAGCCCCTGGTCGATGCTGCTCCCGCTGGTGCTGCTCGCAATCCTCTCCGTCACCGGAGGCTGGATCGGGATTCCACACGCCCTCGGCGGCGGCGATCGCTTCGCACGCTTCCTCGATCCGGTCACGCATGGCACCGGCGTACCGGCGTCGTTCGAACAGGTTTCCATTGCTATGCGCACCGGCGCGCCGATACCCACAACCGAGCCACCATCCAGACCGGAAGATCCGAAGACCGAGCTCAAGCTGACCGGTTGCTCGGTACTAGCTGCGTTCCTGGGCTGGTTGCTTGCCGACACGCTCTATCGCCGTAAGCCGCTGCTCCCCGCCAGAATGGCGGCGAGTTCACGCGCTCTCTACGGGCTTGTCCTCAACAAGTACTGGGTCGACCAGATCTACGGCTTTCTGATCGTCAAGCCGCTGCTGATCATCTCCCGCTACATCCTGTGGGGCGGCGTCGATCGCGGCGTCATCGGCGGCGGCGGACGCGTTCTGGCCGGTGGCACGCAGGGGGTCGGTTCCATCCTGCGCCGCATCCAGTCGGGCAATATACGCTCCTACGCCGGCTGGCTCGCGCTCGGCGCCGCAGCCATCCTGCTGCTCTCTTTCTTTGGTTTTGGCGCGCATCTCCATATGGGGGTCCGCTGACATGGCCTCTATCGATCACTCCATCCTGACCTGGATTCTGCTGTTGCCGACACTCGGCGCCGTCGTCGCAGCGCTCCTGCCGGCGCGCGGAAAGCTGGTGCAAAGCTGGGCGTTGCTCATCTCACTGGGCACCTTTGCCCTCACGCTCTATCTGCCCGGTCACTTCGATTACAGCCACACCGGCTTTCAGTTCGAGATCGACCGGCTCTGGATCGTCGCACCCCCGATCCACTATCACCTTGGCATCGACGGCCTCTCCCTGTGGCTGGTGGTGCTGACCGGCTTCCTTGCCCCCATTGGCGTGCTTGCCTCGTGGCGCGCCATCGATAAGCAGGTGAATGAGTTCTACGCGCTCGCCCTGCTGCAGCAGACCGCCATGCTGGGCGTCTTTCTCGCGCTGGACATGATGGTCTACTACGCCTTCTGGGAACTTTCGCTGGTGCCCATGGCCATCCTCATCGCCGCCTTCGGCCGCGAGCCGGGGAGCCGCAACAGCTCGCGCGCAGCTATCAAATTCTTCCTCTATACCTTCATCCCGTCAGCGCTCTTCCTGGTCGGCATCCTTGCGCTCTACGCGCGCACCGGCACCTTCGACTACCTCGCGCTGAAAGCACAGCTCGCCCAAAGCCATCTCTTCACGCCCAACGCGCTGTGGCTCATCTCGCTCTCGTTCCTGGTTGCCTTCGCGGTAAAGGTTCCGGTCTTCCCTTTGCACGGCTGGCTCGGCGATGTCTTCAGCGAGGCGCCTACCGCCATGGCGATGGTGGTTGCCGGCAAGCTCGGTCTTTACTCGCTCATCCGCTTCCACCTCGGACTCTTTCCCTTCGAATCCCGCCGCGTCGCCCACTGGATGATCATGCTGGCCGTTCTCGGCATCCTCTACGGCGCGCTGGTCGCGCTGGTGCAGAACGATCTCAAGCGCCTGCTCGCCTTCGGCACCGTCTCCAGTCTCAGCTTCTGCACCCTCGGCATCTACACCTTCGCCATCAACGGTCTAGACGGCGCCGTCTTCCACATCCTCAGTGAGTCGATCACCGGCGCCGCGCTGCTGGTGCTCTTCGGCCTGATGTATGAACGCTATGGCACCTATGAGATCGAGCGCTACGGTGGACTCGCCGCCCGGACACCGCGGCTCGCCACCCTCTTCCTGGTTACGGTCTTCGCACTCATCGGGCTGCCCATCCTCAATGGCTTCGTCGGCGAGTTCCTCACGCTTTCGAGCGGCTTCGCCACCAGCCCTCTCTGGGGCGCGCTCGGCACCGCCGGCGTCATTCTCAGCGCGGCCTATATGCTCTGGATGGTGCAGCGCGTCTTCTACGGACCGGAGTCGCCGCTGGTGCATCGCTCGCCCGCGCACGATCTCGCCGCCCATGAACACATCGCTCTATGGCCGATGGCGATCCTCATGGTGGTCATGGGTGTCGCCTCGCACTACTGGATTCGCGCCATCGATGGCGGCGTGCATGGACTGAGCAATGCGCCTGCCGTCGTAGCCCATCCAACCGCGCTCCTGCCGGGCACTTCGCACGATGGGGAGGGCCAATAACATGCAGGTCTATTCCATCTATCGCATCCTTCCCGAGGTCATCCTCACCCTTGCCGGCGTCGTCATCATGCTGATCGATCCCGTGCTGCCGCGCACTGCCAGTCGTAAATCGATCGGCTGGTTTAGCGTCATCGCGATGCTGGCTGCCTTCGCCGCCAGCGCCTGGCAGCTTGGCCTTACTCCCGGCACCGCCTACTTTGGCGTCGTGCAGACCGACGCCTTCAGCGTCTTCTTCCACCTGCTCATCTGCGGTACGGTGCTCGTCGCCCTGCTGGCTGCGATCGATTCCGCAGCACCGAAGACGCACGATCCGGGTGAGTTTTTCGCGCTCATCCTCTTCGGCACCGTTGGCATGCTGCTCATGACCTCGGCAGTCGAATTGCTTCTGGTCTTTATCGGCCTCGAAATATCCTCCATCTCCACTTACATCCTTGCCGGCTTCCGCAGACGCACGGGCAAGAGTCCGGAAGCCGCGCTCAAATACTTCTTGCTCGGCTCGTTCGCCACGGCATTCTTCCTCTACGGCATCGCGCTCACCTTCGGCGCCACCGGCACGACGCGCATTGCCGCCATCGCGGCTGCGCTCCCGCACACCACCACCCCGATCCTTGCCTGGACCGCCGTTGGCCTCGTCCTGGTCGGGCTCGGCTTCAAGGTTTCCGCGGCACCCTTCCACGTCTGGACTCCGGACGTCTATGAGGGCGCGCCGTCTCCCGTGGTCGCGTTGATGTCCACTGCGCCCAAAGCAGCCGCCTTCGCGGTCCTGCTGCGCATCTTCTACGGCGCCTATCCCTCCATCCAGCAGCATTGGTGGGGCCTGTTCTGGATTCTGGCCGCCGTCTCCATGACGCTCGGCAATCTGGCTGCGTTGCGTCAGCAGAGCGTCAAGCGGATGCTCGCCTACTCCTCCATCGCGCACGCGGGTTATCTGTTGGTCGCCTTCACCAGCTTCTCGCCGCAGGCCGTTGCCGCCGCCAGCTTCTACGCCTTGTGCTACGTCGCGATGAACGTAGGCATCTTCGCCGTCATCAGCCACGTCGGCGGCTACGATGACCACCTTTGGTCCATCACCGACTACCGCGGACTCGCCTATCGCTCACCGGTGCTGTGCGGCGCCATGGCCTTCTTCCTGCTCTCGCTCATCGGCATCCCCTTCACCGGCGGCTTTTTCGCCAAGTTCTATGTCTTCTCTGCCGCGCTGCAGAACGGGATGTTCGGTCTCGCCATCATCGGCCTGGTCAACAGCGGCATCGCCGCTTTCTACTACCTGCGGCTGCTGACCGCGCTCTACAGCAAGCCGGCCGATGGCTCTCCGGTGCTCGCTGTGCCGCGGATGTCGCTGACCCTCGGCTTTGCGATCCTGCTCGCCGCCTCGGCCACGCTGCTGCTCGGCGTCGTGCCTCGCGGCTCGCTCGACCTGGCACAGCGCGGCGCCTCTACCTTCTTCCCGGCAGCAACCCCGCAGCAACCGGTCTCTGAAACAGCCGCACCGTAGCGCGGCAGATCGTCTTCCTCATTCGCTCTTCAAACGCAGATCGCGCCGCTCAAAGATCCGTACTGCCGTCTCGAAGATAGCTGCGCTCAACACCAGCGCCTCCAGCGAACCCGCGGCAAAGACCGGCCGCGCGTGCTCTCTCACCGGTCCGCTCAGCAGTATCTGCAGCAGACGGGTCTGCGCAATCTGCCAGCCCGGCGGCAGCAGGAGTGGCAGGCTGAGCGTACCGAGACTCAATGCCCCCGCGATCACGCCCGGCAGAGCAAGCGATGCCAGCACCGTCAACGATGCCATGGTCAGGC
>DASQRJ010000087.1:0-6780 GCA_035642955.1 Acidobacteriaceae bacterium | reverse complement strand
GGTGAGCGAGATCTACCTGATCGATGAACATCGGGCGCTGAAGGGAAGCGTACCGTTGCTGCGCCTGATTCTGGCGCAGCCGGTAAGCCGGCTCGCGGTACTGACGGAGAGCCGCGTCATCAGTTGCCGCGTGGATACCGATGAGGACAAGGTGGCGGAGTTGTTCGACAAATACAACCTGCGCACACTGCCGGTGCTCAACAGCGGAAACAAGCTGGTGGGTATCGTGGAGGCCGACGACGTGATCTCGTTTCTGCGGGGACGGAGTTAAGCGCAGTCTCTAAGCAGATGGAATCACAGGATGCCGGTGTTGCGCAGCATGTCTGCCAGCATCTTTTGGGATCGCTCTGCTTGGCCTCGAACCTCCACGACGCTGGCCCCGACCACATCAAAGCTTTCGCTGATCCGTTGCAGACATAGTTCGAGCTCCGCCAGCGACGGGCCGCCGGGCGCGTGCATCAGCGCGTCGGGAAACTCATCGGGGCTGATCACGTCCACGTCGAAGTGGATGTAGAGACGGCGCAGGCCAGCGGCCTGGATGGCGGCCATCAATGCCTGCGTCGCGGTGCGGTCGACCTCGGGGTAGACAGCTATCCCGGTTCGCTGGATGTAAGCGGCCTCGGCGGGGTCGAGATAGCGCGTGCCGACGAGAAAGACCTGCGCCGGCTGCAGTGGCCGGGGCAGGCCCGCGAGCAGGACTGCGGGGCCGTCCCCCAGCAGTGTGCGCAGGACCATGCCATGGAAGTTGCCGCTGGGCGAGCTGGCCGGCGTGTTCATGTCTGCGTGGGCGTCAAACCAGAGCACCGCAAGGTTCCCCGCGTAGGCGTCGTTGAGATAGGAGACGGGCGCCGCTTCGACTGCGCAGGTTCCGCCAATGGTGAGCAGCCGTGTGGGCCGCTGCTCGTCGAGGATCGCAGCTGCCGCCTGGAAGTGGCGAGCGATCAGATCGAGCGAGCGAACTCCTTCCGCCGGGGGTGTCTGCTGGTCGATGGGAGCATCGACGACGGCGTCCGCCGCGCCATCCATCAGCGCGTCGGCGATCGAGTAGGTTCCGCTATGGACGGAGTTGCTGGGCCCGCCCTGCCACTCGGGAAGCAACAATTGAAAGCGGCGCTGCATGTGCTGTTGTTGAGTGTACCGGGTTCGCGTCGCCTTCCTCGCAGGAGTCCCAAAGTAGGTTAGCGCTTCCACGGCCGTGATGCCGCACGATCAAGGTGATCGTTCAGAGTGCCGAGGAGGAGCGCGCAATCGGGTGACGAAAGACCTGTCAGAGGAAGCAGAATGAAGCCGTTCTCGCGGAGAAGAAAAGAACTTTACCCATCGCCAGCGGGAGCGAAGCAGCCTGTGAGCGTCTTTGAGTTCTTCGCGAGTCAGCTTTCCTGTGAGTTGCATTGGGGCACCTCGTCCATTTTCTTGTGGCGATCATAAAAGCCCGCAGTGTAGTCGGAGCGGGCGCGATACGATCTTTCGCCGCCATCAGGACGACATGCGGTTCCGTCCGGCCGTCGTCCCGAGCCACACCCGCCTCTATCTGGTATGTTCGCCTGTAGGCCGACGCGCACCGGCGGTACTGTCGCGCTCTCCTGCTGCACCAATCTGCAACGTTACCTGTTGGATGAGCGCATGTTGAAGCGATGGCAAACCCGGATCGTGTTGTTCCTCGCCGTGCTGGGGCCGGGCTTCATCACCGCGAATGTGGACAACGATGCCGGCGGGATCCTCACCTATTCCGGGGCGGGCGCGCAATTTGGTTATTCGCTGCTGTGGACCATCCTGCCGATCACGGTGGCGCTGATCGTGGTGCAGGAGATGTGCGCGCGCATGGGCGTGGTGACGGGCAAGGGGCTGAGCGACCTGATCCGTGAGGAGTTCGGGCTGCGGGCCACGTTTATCACGATGGTGCTGCTGCTGATCGTGAACTTTGGCCTGGTGATGACGGAGTTCATCGGCATCGCGGGTTCGCTGGAGTTGTTTCACATCAGCAAGAACATCTCGGTGCCGGTGTGCGCTCTGCTGGTATGGCTGCTCGCGGTGCGCGGTGATTACAAGAGCGTGGAGAAGGTCTTTCTCGCGGCGAGCGTCTTCTACATCGCCTACATCATCACTGGCGTGCTCTCCGGCCCGAGCTGGCGCGAGGCGATGCTGGCCACGGTCAAGGCGCCTCCGGCGAGTGTGTGGCACACGCCGGGATACATCTCGATGACGATTGCGGTGATCGGCACCACCATCGCGCCGTGGATGCAGTTCTATCTGCAATCGTCGGTGGTGGAGAAGGGCGTTGCCGTGAAGGACTACGCAGCTTCGCGCCTGGATGTGATCGTGGGTTCCATCTTCACCGATGTGGTGGCGTGGTTCATCGTGGTGGCCTGTGCGGCTACGCTGTACGCGCATGGCGTCGGCCCGCTGACGGTGCCCGCGGATGCCGCGGAGGCGATGAAGCCGCTGGCCAAGGAGTATGCCTACCTGCTGTTTGCGGTGGGGCTGTTCAATGCGTCGTTCTTTGCCGCCTCGGTGCTGCCTCTCTCTACTGCGTACACCGTGTGCGAGGGACTGGGGTTCGAGTCCGGCGTGGACAAGAGCTTCCGCGAGGCGCCGGCCTTCTACTGGCTGTACACGCTGCTGATCGCAGGCGGCGCGGCCGTGGTGCTGCTGCCGCATATTCGTCCGATGAAGGTCGTGGTCGAGACGCAGGTGCTGAGCGGCGTGCTGCTGCCGGTGATCCTGGTGATGATGCTGCTGCTGATCAACCGCAAGGACCTGATGGGAAGCTTTGTGAATCCGCGATGGATGAATGCGATTGCGTGGACGACTGCCGGGATTGTGGTGGTGCTATCGGTGGCGCTGATGTTTGTAAGCTAAGGGGAAAAGCAGATCCCTCCATTTCGCTTCAGTCGGGATGATGAGGGCAGTACGTTCGCGAATTAGAGGAGCTTGCCCGCGGCGAGGTCGCGTACGAGATTGCGGTCTGCGGTGACGAAGTCGTATTCCGGCAGGTTGCGCAGCGGGCACCAGCGCACGTCCTGGAAGATGAGGTTGGTGACCTCGCCGGTATATTCGCGGACCAGGAAGAACTGCAGATCGACAGCGCCGCCGTTGCGGTAGTTGTGGCGGATATGGGCAACGTGGCTGCCGATGACGGCGTCGATGCCCAGCTCTTCCTGCAGCTCGCGGCGCAACGCCTCTTCCGCGGTTTCGCCCGCCTCTATCTTGCCGCCGGGGAACTCCCACTTGGAGCCGAGCGGCTGATCGGGACGGCGCTGGCAGATCAGCACTTCGTCACCGCGCAGGATGAGGGCGGCAGCGACCGGACGCACCGTCCTGATCTCGCTGCGTGTGTCATGCGGCGGTTCACCCGGCTTGTCGTCATTCGCCGGCGTCGCCGCGGCTATCTTGTCTGGGTCGGTCACCTGATTCACTAGATGGTAATTCGTGCGCTCGCGACTGTATGAAAACTGCGAGGCTGGTCTTTTCTACCGTTTTCACAAATACTTGATCTCATTGGCATCAGAGAGGAGCAGCTTTTCTTTACGGAAAAGCTGCGTCCATAGCCCCCATAACCCTCGCTTTTTGTGAAAACGGTACAGCGTCAAAACGGGAAGGATGAAGCGCGGCGGCCAGGGCACGCAGGCCAAGCAGGATGCTGGGTGCGGGGCTGTTGAGCCACTCGTCTGCAATGCAGAAGATGCGGCCTTGTTGCACGGCGTTCAGGTGCTGCCAGCCGCGCCGCGCAATCACGCGCTCGAGCGGCACGCGATCCCCCGCCCCGCACCAGCAGAAGACCATCGCATCGGGATCGGCGGCCGCGACGGCTTCCGCCGTGGTCTGCTTCGCGGCGTCGCCCAGGAATTGTCCGCCGGCGGCCTCGACCAGCTCGGCGACCCAGGGCTGCGAATGGATGAGCGGCTTGCCCCATTCTTCGCAATAGACCACGGGCGGCGGTCCGTCACCGGCGATACGAGCGTGCGTGACTGCGATCTCCTGCTGCATTTCAACAACGAGCGCCTCGGCTGCTTCCACGCGATGCACGATGGAGCCGATGAGGCGGATGTCCGCGTAGATGTCGGCGAGTGTGTGGGGCGCCAGCGAGACGACGGGGCAGCCGGATTTGAGCAGCGCGGCGAGCGACTCCATGCGGTAGGGCACGCAGGCGAGGACGAGGTTCGGCTGCGCGGCGAGGATCTCGTCCGTGGTGCAGGACCAGGCGTCTTTGACCACGGTGATGGAGCGCCCGGCGAGCGCGGGCACGGCTTCGATGCAGTAACGGGTGCAGGCGACGAGTGTGTCGAGGGCCTCAAGGCGATCGAGAATGATGCTGATGCTGGGCTGCAGGGCAGCGATGCGCAAGCCGGCAGAGTTGGGCATGGTACTCAAAGCAGATTTGCCATTTGTATGTCCCATCGAGATCGGAGCGGAGCAGCTTTTCTTGACGGAAGAGCCGCGGTTGTCCTTGTGGATTCAGGATATACCGATGGAAATCTGCTTCAGCGTGCGCCTTCGGCGATAGCGGCGGGAATAAAGGCGGGCCAGTTGCGCTCCGCAGCGATTTCGAGCAGGCCAGGGGTTGGATTGACCGCGAAGGGCGCGCGAGCCAGTGCGAGCATGGCGGCATCGTGAATCGAATTGCCGAAGACGACATCCGGCTGCGCGCGGTCCACACGCTGGAGCGAGAGCGCCTTGCCCTCGTCCGTGGGAACATCGATGAGCGTGCTGGTGATGCGTCCATTCACAATGGCGACGCGAGCAGAGAGGATTTTGTCGGGCGAGATGCCGAAGTCGCGCACACCCTCTTCGATGACCCAATTGTTGGTGGAGCTGACGGCCCAGATCTCGCAGCCGGACGACTGGAGATCGGCGACCAGACGCTGCATCTCGGGGAAGATGTGGGGATGGATCTGGCTGTGGAAAAAGGTAGCCGCGGCGCGCCGGAGCTCGCTCTCTTCGAGGCCGGTGTAGAGTTGCACCATCTCTCCGCAGATGGCCAGTTCGGAGATGTCGCCGGTGCGGTAGAGGCGATAGCGGGAATCGATCCAGTCCGCGGCATTGCGGGAGACCAGCCCGGTCTTGATGGACCAAAGCATGAAACCGTAGCCGGCATCGCCGCCCCACAGGGTGCCGTCGCAGTCGAAGACGGCGGTACGGGGCGCCAGCGCCAGGACGGTGCGGTGGAAGTCGGCGGCAGAGAGGTGTGCAGGCAGGGTCGGGGTCAAGCGGGCTCCTGCTTCCATGATAAAGGTTTAGCCGGAAGAGACTGTAAATAGCAGGAGAACGTGTCGTTTAGGCGTCATAAACGACTCCATCAATCTTGACCTTGGAGCACCAGAAGCAATGGAGGATGTTCTTGCCCGGCACGAGCGTTGCAAGATCCAACCGCCGCCAGCGATGCAGACCAACACGGCAGAACAGACCCAGTACGATACTGGCCTCGTGTTCTCGATGCGGCCACAGTTTTGCGACGCGAACCGCGAGTTCGGAATCAGGTAGCGGGCTTTCTGGGCTTTTCATGCGGGCAATGCTCTCACCCGCGCATGAACCGAGCAAGATTTAAACTGACCCACTACCAGAGCACAAGGAGGATGGCGGAATGCTGGCCAGGGCGTGGCTGATGATTGCGGTGATGATGGGGAGCGGTGTGGCGTGGGGGCAGGCCTTCAACGGCTTCGACCGCAACGATTATCCCGGCGACACGATCCTGGGTGCGCTGCACAAGTCGTTCAGTTACACGAGCTACTGGCTGAATGCGCCTCCGGGCGAAAAGGCGTCGTCGTGGACGGGCAAGCGCGCAGTGGTGCGGGAGCGCGGCTTCGGCTTCCTGCTGCTGTGGAATGGACGGCTGGACCGGGATCTGAAAAGCGGGGACCTGAAGGGGAAAGATGCGGCGTCGATGGGACGAAGCGATGCGGCGGCAGCTGTGGCGGCAGCGGCGCGCGAGGGATTTCCAAAGGGTGCGCTGATCTTCCTCGATCAGGAGGAGGGCGGACGGCTGCTGCCGGAGCAGCTCTCTTACGTGCTGGGCTGGGTGGATGCGGTGCGGCGCGCAGGATGGCGCGGGGGCGTGTACTGCTCCGGCCTGCCGGTGGATGACGGCAACGGGGGAACGATCACGACGGCGCAGCAGCTTGAGCGGCAGGCCGGTTCGTGGAAGATTCCGCTGTGGGTGGCGCGCGATGAGTGTCCACCGTCGCCGGGCTGCACGATCGAGAGCAAGCCGCCTGTGCCCGCGAGGGCGCTGGGCCTGCCGGACGCGGTGGCGTGGCAGTATGCGCTGTCCCCGCGGCGCCCGGAGTTTACCGGTGGGTGCCCGAAGAACTATGCGGCGGATGAGAACTGCTATGCCCCGGGCGTGTATCACGGACCTTACGGATTTGTGGACCTTGATACCGCATCGTCCGCCGATCCTTCGGGCGGCCGCTGACGAATTTTTCTCCGTGCGGGTGTAGACCAAAACGCGTGGCCTCGTGTTGTCTTGCTACAGGCAGCGAAGACTGCCGCAGTGTGATCAGGGAAAATTTCGAGGCAGAAGGCGAGCACACATTTGCAACCGGAGACGGCACAGAAAGAACTCGCGCAGCCCACCATGTGGCAGGCGATCCGGGAGGCGATTCGCGGGTCGCATCGCGACTTCACCACCGGCAGCCTGAATCGTGCCATTGTGCTGCTCGCCATCCCGATGGTGCTCGAGATGGTGCTGGAGTCGCTGTTCGCCGTGGTGGACATCTTCTGGGTGGGACGGCTGGGGCCGGATGCGATCGCGACGGTGGGGCTGACCGAGTCGATGTTGAC
>DASQRJ010000086.1:0-2661 GCA_035642955.1 Acidobacteriaceae bacterium | reverse complement strand
GTTATGGATGCCTGCTGACTGCCGCGACGCTGGGACCGGATGGCGTGCTGGCGTGGGACGGAGAGCACTTTCATTATGCGGCGGCGTACCGGGTGCCGGTGGTGGATACGACGGGCGCGGGTGACATCTTTCATGCGGGGTTTATCTACGGGCTGCTGCAGGGATGGGAGCTGGAGCGCCAGCTTGATTTTTCCTGCGCCGCGGCCGCGCTGAATTGCATGCATGAAGGGGCGAGGGGCGGCATCCGCACGGTGGACGCGATTGAGGCATTGATGGCGGCGACGCCGCGCTATGCGGGGATTGAGGAACTGGCCATCTCGTCTATATCGTCTATCTCATCTATCTCCGAAGCGGTTTCGGCTGAGGACGCAGTCTGAGCTTATGGCGCTACTCGTGGATACAAGATTTTCTAATTTACTTCTGAGGAATGTATGGCTGCATTGATCGATGCCATTGATGTGAAGCGCAAGATGACGTTTGAGTTTGAGAATGTGCCGTATTACTGCATGGAGTCGGAGACCTCCACGCCGACGGCGCGGGGCGGGCAGACGCTGGTGCGGCTGCGCATGCGCAACCTGCTGACGCGGGCGGTCTTCGACAAGACGTTCAAGGCGGGAGACAAGTTCAAGGAGCCTGACCTGGAGACGGTGGATGCGTCGTATCTCTATAGCGATGGCGACGGCTCGTATTTCCTGAACCAGGAGAGCTTTGAGACGCTGTCGCTGGGCAGCGAGATGGTGAAGGATGTGCTGGAGCTGCTGATCGAAGGGACGATCGTGAAGATCGATATGTATAACGGCAACCCGATCGGGCTGGAGTTGCCGGCGCAGGTGGAGCTGGTGGTGACGTATACCGAGCCGGGCGTGCGGGGCGATACGGCGAGCGGCAGCGTGACCAAGCCGGCCAAGCTCGAGACGGGCGCGGAGGTGCGCGTTCCCTTCTACATAAAAGAGGGCGAAAAGATCAAGGTGGCGACGGAGACGCGGGAGTTTGCCGGGCGAGCATGAGACAACCGGCGGATGCTGGTTCGCTTCTCAGTGGATGAGCCGGGGGGATCTTTCTGTATCCGCGGCCAGACTGGTGATTCGTCCAGACCGTCATGGAAGCCAGGGTGATCTGCCCCATCCGCTGGTTGGCGTGCGCGGCGTTGCTGCTGGTTTCGATGGCGACGCCGACGCGAGCGCAGGCTCCGGACGGAAATATCTTGCCCGATGCGCCGGATGCGGCCGAAGCCAGCGCGGTGGAACCGGGGATCGATGTCCGCCTGTCCCGCAGCGCCGCGTCCACGCCGTCGCGCACAGCAAAGACGCCGGTCGTGTCCAATTCCGAAGTCACGCTGCGCGATTGTCCCTATGACCGAACACATGCACGCATCTGCCGTGTCCATGTGGGCCAACTGGTTATCTCGTCGGCTATCTTCAATGCCTTTCAAAACGCGGGCAACCTTTATACCGGGTACTGGTACCGGTATGAGACGACGCATGGCGCATGGTGGAACCGCTACGTGAATTCCGTCGAAGGATGGCGATGGGATGTGTGGTCTGACAACAACCCGTTCCTGGATGACTATGTAGGACATCCGATGATGGGGTCGATTACGAACTATCTGTGGATACAGAACGATCCGAAGTCGATGACGCTGGAGCAGTCGAATACGTGGCCGTATTGGCGGCGGATGCTTCGCGCGGGGGCGTTTTCGACCTTCTACAGCTTTGAGTGGAAGCTGGGGCCATTGGGCGAGGCGGCGATCGGTCACAACGGCGATCACTATTTCTCCGATGAGAAAAACACCGTCTATACGAATGAGACTGGCTGGGTGGAACTGGTAACCACGCCCGGCGGCGGCTTGCTGTGGACGATCGCCGAAGACGCGCTGGACAAGCATGTGGTGCAGCGCCTGGAAGGCAAGAGCCGGAACCCGCTCGCACTCACGGTGTACCAGTTCCTGACTCCGTCACGGGCGACGGCGAATATCCTCCGCTTCCGTCCGCCGTGGTACCGGGATTCGCGCACGGTGAAGGCTAAGTCGTTTTTCAGCGAACCCGCCGGGCCCGAGGAGGAAGATTTATCTTCCGAGACGGCAACGACCGCCGCGGCGGAACGTGATGCGGCGAACTCGCTTGCGAATTACCGGACCAGCGTGGACATAGCTCCAGCGCGGCCGGTGACGTATCTGCCGGTGTTCCCGCGGCCGGGCGGGATTCATGAGTTCGGCGCGTGGTGGGGACTGTCTCTGATCAGCGGGCATGTGTGGGGATATGCGAAGGATACGAAGTACATGCCGATCGATGTGCGCTACTCCTATGAGTTCAAGCATTGGGATCATTGGACGATGCGCTATTCGCCGGAAATTTCGGCGCTGGCGCTGATCGATGAGCCGGTGCAAGGATCGCAGGATCGCTACGCGATGCGGAAGCGCACATATGGCAGCGGCGTGAGCCCGGTCGGCTTCCAATCCGACTTCTTTCCATCGAAGCGCGTGCAGCCCTTCCTGAGCGGGGACGGAGGATTCATCTACTTCACGGATCGCGTGCTGTCGCCGCAGGGATCGCAGTTTATGTATACGGTGGATTTTGGGACCGGCATCAACATCTTCCGCAAGGAGCGCCAGGCGGTCAGCATCGGCTACCGCTATCAGCACCTGTCGAATGCAAACATCAG
>DASQRJ010000085.1:0-4123 GCA_035642955.1 Acidobacteriaceae bacterium | reverse complement strand
AGCCGCTTGCGGAGCATGGATGGATCGAGGTGGCGTCCGGAAATGGCGCCGGGCAGGGCCGAAAGCGCATCGGGATCACGCGGCTGCACATGGAAGAGGACGCGGGGAAGAGTCTGCATGAGGGCTTTCCGGATTCGGCCACGCGCAGCTATGTCGATCTGAATCGCTGCGGCACGCCGCTGGTGGAGATTGTGAGCGAGCCGGACATTCGCACGCCCGATGAAGCATATGAATACCTGACGCGGCTGAAGGAGATTCTGCTCTACACCGGCGTGAGCGATTGCAATATGGAAGAAGGCTCGCTGCGCTGCGACGCGAACGTGAGCGTGATGCTGAAGACGGACAAGCAATTCGGGACAAAGGCCGAGGTCAAGAACGTCAACTCGTTCCGCTACATTCGGGCGGCGCTGGAGTATGAGATCGAGCGGCAGGTTGAAGTGATCGAAGGCGGCGGACGCGTGATGCAGGAGACGCGCTCGTGGAATGCGGCGGAGGGGCGGACGTTCCCGTTGCGCTCAAAGGAAGAGGCGCACGACTATCGCTATTTCCCGGAGCCGGATCTGCCGCCGCTGGTGGTGCCAGATGCGTGGAAGCGAGAGATCCTGACGGCGATGCCGGAGCTGCCGGAGGCGCGCCGCGCGCGGATGGTGAAGGAGTACGAGATCAGCGAGCAGGATGCGGCGACCCTCACGGCGACGCGGGAGTTTGCGGATACGTTTGAGGCGGCGGCGAAGCGGGCGAAGAATCCGCGGCGCGTGGCGAACCTGGTGCAGAGCGAGCTGATGGGACGCTTGCGCGCTGCGGGGCTGGAACTGGACAAGTCGCCGGTGACGATGGATGGCGTGGTGATGGCGGCGGACCTTGCGGAAGAGGGCAAGCTTTCGAGCAAGCAGTGGAAGCAGCTCTTCGATATCGCGTTCGAGAAGGGCGAGGACTTCGGCGTGGTCTACGAGCGCGAGAAGCCGCAGCAGATTACCGATACGGGGGCGATCGAAGCGATGATCGATGAGGCGATTGCGGCGAATCCGAAGCAGGTGGAGCAGTATCGCGGGGGCAAGAAGACGGTGGCGGCGTTCTTTGTCGGGCAGGTGATGCGCGCGTCCAAGGGGCAGGCCAATCCGGCGCTGCTGAACGAGCTGGTCACGAAGAAGCTGGACGCATGAAGACTGGCCGTCCAGGCGCATGCGGCTGCGGCGCGAATAGGGACTGACGCGAGTTTCTTAAGGGCAATCTGATGATATTGAGCGAGTTGAATGAGCGCTTCGGGCTGCGCAGTGGCCAAAAGAACGCGCTGCGCTTTGAAGATGGGCCGTGCGGGCTGACGCGCGCGGCGATCGCAACCGATGCGGCGACGGCGGAGATCTACCTGCAGGGTGCGCATGTCGCGGCGTGGCAACCGGCGGGCGTGGAGCGTCCTGTGCTGTTCATGAGCGCGAAGAGCCACTTTGCCGTGGACAAAGCGATTCGCGGCGGCGTGCCGCTGGTCTTCCCCTGGTTTGCGGATCGCAACGGCGGACTGCCGGGGCCGGCGCATGGGTTTGCGCGCACCGTGCCGTGGGAGGTAGTCGCTACGGAGCGACGGTCCGCTTACGTTTGAAGAGGCGCTGCATGCGTATTACGCCGTCAGCGACGTGCGGCAGATTGAAGTGAGCGGGCTGGATGAGACGGATTATCTCGATCGCGCCGATAACGCGAAGCCAAGGCATCAGGGCGTGGGCGCCATCCGCTTCGCGGGGGAGACAGACCAGCTTCATCTGAATACAACAGCCGCCGTGACGATCTCCGATCCGGGATGGCGCCGGCGAATTGCGATCGAGAAGCGTGGATCGAAGAGCACGGTGGTGTGGAATCCGTGGATCGAGAAGGCGAGCCGGCTGGCCGATCTGGGTGACCAAGCGTGGCCGCATATGGTGTGCGTGGAGCCGGCGAATGCCGCGACGAATGCGGTGACGCTGAGGCCGGGCACGACCCATACGATGGGAATCACGGTGCGGGTGGAGGCGGACTGACGGACTCCGCCGTAAATCGTTCAGTCCCGCGGATCGGTCGGTCTACGCCCCCTTCTGTCCCCACCGCCAGGGCAGGCCATTTTTGTTTGGACACAACTCCGTCCTGGCACGGCTAACTTCCGGAGGGGCAAAGATCTGTTTCGTTCAGGCCGCGATTCAGGGCGGGTTCCGAATCACGGCCTGTTGTCCTCAAGCGGAGCTCGGCTTACTCGTTAATGAGGCCGGCCAGCGGGCCTGACCTGGCGCTCTTGAAGATGCTGCGTCTGCTCGGTGTGCCGCTGTTCCATCTGCTGCGTCTGCTGCTGATGCCGCTGTTCCATGGGTTGGCGCTGTTCCTGCCTGAAGTTCTGCTGGGTAGCGCGCTGATCCTCCTTCGCCTGCTGCTGTTGCAGCTTCTGGTGCTCCTGATTCTGTTTTTGCACCAGCTTTTCCTGCTGCTGCTGGTACTTCCTATCCAGCTTCGGATCGCCGGTGCTGGGACCGGTCACGACCTGATGCTGCGGAAGCTCACTCGCGTGGCTCGCATTGACAGGCCGATTTTCTCCGGCATTCGTTGCCGGGCGATTCTCCCGGGCATTGGCGGGTGGATGGTAGGGCGCGCCGGCGTCTCTCGCGGGGACGACTCCGTGGCCGCTGAAGGTGCTGGGCCTTTCGGTTGCAGCGATGGGGGGCTTGCCGTGATTGGTTTCCGCACGGAGCTCGGGATTTCCGCGCGCTTGCTGGATATGGTGCATCTGCTCTGCGATGGGCGCAAGGTGGCGGTCACGTTCGGCGGCTTCCTGGGCCGGGGTGGGACGCGCAACGATGCCCCCGTTGCCGCCGTTGTAGCTGATGTGATTCTCTACTCCGCGATGGATGACGGTGGTGTTGTAGACGTTGTGGATGTTGGTGACATTCACATTCACGACGGCGCGGTTGTAGAAGAAGCGGTCGCCTTGCCAGCGTCCGCCCTCGAAGCCGTCACCGAAGTAGCCGAAGCCGTAGTCGATGCCGCCATAGAAGCCGACCTGCGGACCCCAATAACCCTGGTGAAAGACGAATGCCTCGCCCCCCCAACCCCACCACGGCGGTGTCCACAGGTAGCCAATTTGCGGAGCCAGCACCCATGTGCCCGGCACCCAGTAGTAGCCGTCGTCGGGATCGTAGTCCCAATAACCGGGGGTCCATAGATATCCCTCGGCGGGGCACAGGGGCTGCTCGTACACAGGCAACGCCGGCGGACCAAAGGCAACCGAGATGGCGACCTGGGCGAAGAGCGGCCGCAACGGGATCAGCATGAGGAGAGCCAGAAGCAAATAGCGGACGGAACGATTCATGACGTTGTGCTCCTTCGAAGAATTCGAATCAGCTGCGCTGCACAGAGCAGCAGGCCCCAGCGATCTCGCCCTGTCCGTCTCGCGCCGGAAACGGATCAGGGTGGATGCGCGGCGGCAGTGTTGCACGCCCGGGCCGCGGGTGGCAAACGGCGCCGCCATGAGTCGCGGAGGGCGGCCGCCTCACATTCGTCAAATGAATCGCGGCGTGCTGGCTTAAGCGAATCGCTCTACCGGCGGCGTCCTTTGCGCTTTAGAATCGAGCCCGGAGAAAGATCGCGATGCTCAAGCTTCTAACCAGCACATTCCTTGCCGTGGTTCTCACCATTCCTGCACTGGCGGCGCAGAAGTTCGAAGGCGACACGGTTCTCAAAGACTCACAGCCGGCCGGCGTGCCCAACAAGCATGACAAGCATCAGAAGCATCAGGTCTTCGACCTGACCTTCGATGCGGGCGGAAATGAATATATATGTCGCACGGACAGCGACAAATCGGTGAATGCTACGAATTTCGTCGTGGGCGGCAACATTCACTATCTGATTGACGGCAAGAAGGTGAAGATTACGACGCCGAACGACAAGAAAGTGGCGTGCAATGTGGTGCGGGTGGCAATCGCTCCCGCCGCACCACATTGAGCACGCTACGGCCTGCAGGCTTGCGTTCCCGCGCGATCTAGTGAGCGGCGAGCGAGCTGATACTTGCATAGACGTGTCATGGGATCTCCTCGTGACTTCGATTCGGCGAAGGCGAATCATGTTGTTCGTCTGTTGCTGAAAACGGCCGTGCAGAGATGGGAAATTG
>DASQRJ010000084.1:0-2876 GCA_035642955.1 Acidobacteriaceae bacterium | reverse complement strand
GGTTTGCGCAATGCTGCCCAGAGCGATTTGGGCAATGCAGCCCTGAGCGGGTTTTTGCAGTTCAGACCAGGGCAGCGCTTTCAAACGCAATCTGCGCCGCCTCTGCCGCCGGCAGCGTCCACACCGCCAGGCCGGCATCGGGAGGGCTCAATCGCCCCGGCTGAAAGATGCTGCGCTGGTTCACCTCTTCATCCAGCTCCGCTCCCGCCCAATGCAGCGCGCTGCACACCCGTGCCCGCACCATGGGTTCATCCTCGCCGATGCCGCCGCCAAAGACGATCGCCTCCGCCCCGCCCAACGCCGCCAGGTATGCGCCCACCTGCTTGATTACGCGGTAGCAGAACATCTCCATCGCCAGCGCCGCCTGCGGATTGTCGAGCTGTTTCATCAGCACGCGCGTATCCAGCGAGATGTCGGAAACCCCCAGCAATCCGGAGTTCTTGTTCAGCACATCGAGTGCGCCAGCCACGTCCATCCCCGCCTGCTCCACCAGCACCTGCACAATTGCCGGATCGACGCTGCCGCTGCGCGTGCCCATCATGAGCCCCTCCAGCGGCGTCAGCCCCATCGAGTTGTCCACGGCCACGCCGTCGCGAATCGCCGTCGCGGAGCAGCCACTCTCCAGATGCAGGGACACCAGCCGGATCTTCTCCAGCGGCCTCTTCGTTTCGAGCGCATAGCGCTCCAGCAGGGAGCGATGCGAGAAGCCGTGAAATCCGTAGCGGCGGATCGCATGCTTGTCCGCGAGTCCGGGAGGCAATGGATAACGCCACGCCACCTCCGGCATCTTGCG
The DNA here is from genome assembly GCA_035642955.1 of Acidobacteriaceae bacterium. Classification (GTDB taxonomy): domain Bacteria; phylum Acidobacteriota; class Terriglobia; order Terriglobales; family Acidobacteriaceae; genus KBS-83. The sequence goes on along the minus strand of DASQRJ010000084.1, from coordinate 2,083 downwards.
ATAGAACGACGTATCGAAAGCTGCCGCAATCTTCAGTTCCGGCGCATGCTTGCGCAGCGCGCGTATCACTTCCAGTGAGCGGGCGTTGTGCAGCGGAGCGAAGCGTTGCAGCTCTTCGATGTCGTCTTCCACCGACGCATCCACCAGCGCAGGCGTATCGAACCGCTCTCCGCCGTGCACCACTCGTATCGCCGCCAAAGAGACATCCTCATAATTGGCGCCGTGCTCACCCGCCTGCTTGCGAAGCCAATCCAGCAACTCTCCCGTCGCATCGGTAAAGCTCTTCGCGTCCACATCGTGCGACTCGGCAGTTTCGCGCCCCTCCATGCGCGAGAAGGTCGCCGGCTTGTCCTTGCCGATCTTCTCCACCATCGCGCTCGTGCGTGTCAGGCTCTCGCAGCCAAAGCGCTGCTCCGCTCGCACCTCCACGACATCCGCTTTGAGCGAATTGCTGCCCGGATTGAGGACCAGGATGGTCGCCATCGAGTCGCCCTCTATTGGACTAGGATGCTGACCGTAAAAGCAGGTCTTTGTTCGAAAGTCGATGGGCCGTCCGCTGCTATTCTGGTAGGGTTCTCTCCGGTGCGGCGCGCATCGACGCCGCGGTCGTGTCTTTTTGGGATCGGGCGCGTCTTTATTGTGTGGGAGTATTGTGTGGGAGGCGTGCGCGCCTCATTTCTAAAGGAACTCCGCTTGAAGTTTCGTCTGCTCACCTTCGGCCTGCTCGGTCTTTTGTTGTATCCCTTGCCGCGCCTGCACGCCCAGGCCAGCTATACGCAGTTGCAAGCGACAGATTCCGGCTATGGCCCGCTCGATAAATCCGCCCCGTCCATTCCTCCGGACCAGATCATCCAGAAGTTCGCCGCGAAGGAGTCCGAATTTCGTCAGGCCTTGGGCCTGTACACCTACACCCGCAGCGTAGTCATCGAGACCCTCAACGACGACAACAAGCCCGACGGAGTCTACCAGCAGGTCACCGATATCTCGTACGACGGCAAGGGGGCGAAGCTGGAACACGTCACTTTCGCCCCTGCCAACACGCTCGAGCGCCTGATCATGACCCCCGCCGACGTATCGGACATCGAGCACCGCCTTCCCTTCGTGCTCACCACCGAAGACCTTCCGCTCTACAACATCACCTACGTGGGCCGACAGAAGGTCGATGAGGTGGACACCTATGTCTTCGATGCCGCGCCCAAAAGAATTGAGAAAGGGCAGCGGTACATCCAGGGGCGGATCTGGGTCGATCAGAAAGACCTGCAGATCGTTGTCGTGAGCGCAAAAAACGTACCCGACGATCTCCGCCCCGGCCACGAAGACCTCTCACTCCCGTTTACCACCTACCGGGAGCAGGTCGATGGGCAGTATTGGTTTCCCGTCTACAGCAAAGCCGACGGCATCCTGCACTTCTCCGGCGGCAAAGGTTATCTGTCGGAGGACGTACACGAGCGCTCTATCGTCAAGTACAGCAACTACAAGCGCTTCGGCACTTCCATCAAGATCACCTTTGAAGGCCAGGACATCACCAAGAACGGCCAGCAGCCCGCGCCGGGCAAGGCTCCCTCCGGCCCACCTCCAAATCCGCCCGCGGGCCAGCCCTCGACTCCGGCTGCGCCGCACAAATAGCCTTCGGGGCTGGAGCATCCTGCCAGTACCGTGATATGACGTTGGAGGTATGACTCCGACCGCACCGCACGATCCGGCTGAGGCAGCAAAGCAGCGCGCCGCACAATGGGCAGCAGCCCAGGTGGAAGATGGCATGGCCGTTGGCCTCGGTTCCGGCTCCACCTCAGCCCTGGTGATCGAGGAGGTCGGACGCCGCGTCCGCGACGGTCTACGCATCGTCGGCATCGCCACATCGCTCCAGTCGCATCGTCAGGCGGAATCGCTCGGCATCCCGCTTACCGACTTCGCACGCCAGCCCCAGCTTGACCTCACCATCGACGGCGCGGACGAGGTGCAGCGCGGCACGCTGGCGCTCATCAAGGGACACGGTGGCGCGCTGCTGCGCGAGAAGATCGTCGCCATGGCCAGCCTCCGCATGTTGGTCGCGGTCGATCCACGCAAGATCGTCGACCGGCTC
>DASQRJ010000083.1:0-4977 GCA_035642955.1 Acidobacteriaceae bacterium | reverse complement strand
GCTGCGGCGCGGCGATTTCGACCCGGTGGCCGGTGCGCTCGGCGAGCAGGTGGCAGAGCGCGTCGCGATCCGCGAAATCCACCGGCACCAGGATGGAGCGCGGCACGTACTGCTGGTCGATGTAGAGCTGCTTGAGCAGGGCAGAGAAGAACGCGGGTGGATGAAGGGCGCTCGCATGCTGAAGCGCTTCCGGAGCGGTCATGTTCTCCGGGTGATCGTCCTCGGCCTGAACCAGATCGGCGAGGTCCTCCCAGAAGAGGTCGCGGCGATCGACGATCTTGCCGCCGCGCATGTGAAAGAGGTTCACGGCCAGCATGTCGTTTTCGTAGTGATAGCCGAAGACGTCCGCGTCGTCGCTGTCGGCGCTGGCGATGCGCTGCTTCTCCTGTACCTGGCTGACGGTGATGAGCAGATCGCGATACTTTGCCGCAAGTTCGAACTGTTCGGAGGTAGCGGCGGCTTCCATGCGCGTTTCGAGGGAGCGGCCCAGCTCCTGCTGGCGGCCCTCCAAAAAGAGCTGCGCGTCACGCACGGCTTCGCGATATTCCTCCGGGGTGGTGAGCGCTTCGACGCAGGGTCCGAGACAGCGCTTGATGTAGTACTGCAGGCAGGGCCGCGGATGGTAGCGCGAGAGATCGACCTTGCAGCTGGGCAGCAGGAAGGAGCGGTGCAGGAGGTCCGCGACGCGATAGGCGAGGTTGCCGGGGAAGTACGGGCCGTAGTAGGCGCTGCCATCCTTGCGCAGGCGCCGGGTGACGAAGACCTTGGGATAGCGATCCGCCAGCGTCAGCTTGATGTAAGGGTAGGTTTTATCGTCGCGCAGCAGGATGTTGAAACGCGGCTTGCGCTGTTTGATGAAATTATTTTCCAGAGCGAGCGCTTCGCCTTCGTTGTCGACCAGGATGTAGTCCACATCGATCGCTTCGCGCATCAGCGAGCCGGTCTTGGCATTGGCCTGCGAGGACTCGAGCAGGTAAGAGCGGACGCGCGCGCGCAGGTTCTTCGCCTTGCCGACGTAGATGACCTCACCCTCGGCATTTTTGTAGAGGTACACGCCGGGCTGCGCGGGCAAGGTACGGATTTTCTGCTGCAGATCCATGGTTTGTGTTGCAAGGTCAGACGGGAGCATGAGCGGGCCGTGGGAACGGTCATGCTCAGTTTATCGCTGTCTGGCGGGCGCCCCTGAGAGCTTGGGTTTGCCCGTTCAAGGTCGCGTAATAACTACACCAAAGCACTTTTCCGCGTCTGGAAAACGACCGTAAGTCATTCATGATACGTTTGATATGAATGGATTACGATTTTGGCATGAATCGTGCATCATATTTGGCAGGAGTCCTGTGTCCCGGCGCCCCCGCCAGCCAAAACAGGACTCGTTCGACGTTACTTCGCGGATACGCACTGCGAGGAGGGAGATTCACTTGGAGACACAGATGAGGCGTCTTACACAAATCTCAGTTTGCGCGGCGGGAGCACTCGCGCTGCTTCTTATGGGTGGATGTTCGACCAAGAAGTATGTGAGAAGCCAGACCGCGCCGCTGATCCAGCAGACCAACGAACTGGATGACCAGACGGCTACGAACAATCGCAATCTGAAGAATCTGGACGAGAAGACGACGGCCGGCATCGGCAAGGCGCAATCGTCGGCCGACAGTGCGCAGCAGAATGCGCAGCAGGCAAGCACCGCAGCCGGCGCGGCGCAGCAGAACGCACAGGAGGCCGTGACTCGCGCGGACTCACTGGCGAGCGTGGTCAGCAACCTGGACAGCTACAAGCAGGTGGCCACGGCTTCCGTGACCTTCGGCTTCGATAAGAGCGTCCTGACGCGCGAGGATAAAGCGCAGCTCGATCAGCTTGCTACACCGCTCAACACGACCAAGGGCTACATCCTCGAAGTGACCGGCGGGACCGATTCCACCGGTAGCGCGCAATACAATTACGAGTTGAGCCAGCGGCGCGCCGAAGCGGTGGTGCAGTATCTGGCCTCGAAGTACAAGGTGCCGGCGCACAAGTTCTACCTGATCGGCATTGGCAAGGATAAGGAAGTAGCTCCGAACACGACCGCTGAGGGCCGGGCGAAGAATCGCCGTGTAGACATCCAGGTTCTCTCGAATATGCAGCAGGGCGGAAGCACGGTATCTCAACTTCAGTCGCACTGACAGGGAGTCGGTAGCCGACTGCAAATGAAAAGGCCGGGGCCACAAGCTCCGGCCTTTTCATGTCTGGATTGGAAGCTGCCCAGGAAAAGCAACTTGCGAGAGCACGGCATCGGAGCTTCGATCAGCGCCAGAAGACTTTGCGCATCCGTCCGCCTCTTTCGACGATTGAAGAACGGGCAGATTCGTCCCGTCGAGACAGGAATCGCCTTCATCCCCTTGGCTAGGGATATCAATGCTCGATTGCCATAGAGCGCGGAGAAGCTTCGGTTCCACCCCGCTTGTTGATCAAAAGTTACTTCGTAATTTCTTCTCTCTCCATAAAGAGCTCCTCCCCGCATGTGCGGTGCGACCAACTGACGGAGACGTGGTGCATCTGGCTGAGGAAGTGCCAGGGCGTGGTCGATGCCGCCATTCTCACTCTGCCTCTAACCCATCCCGACCTGCATATCGAACTATTGCGACGCTGCTGCTGACAACGGCAGAGGGCCAGATGCTGCAGCCGATGCAGGCCATGGGCGAACTGGCCGCGGGTTGGGTTCTAGGAGAGCTAAACGGGCCGGCCCAGCAGGCCCCCGCCTACTTCCGCATCCCCGAAAGCCGTCCCTGATCGTACGCAAATCCACGAAGAAACTTTCTCGCTAACTTCCCGGCCTATTGACAAGCACATTCTGCGCGGCTTATTTTTCCATAATTCAAACGTTTTAACAGTAACTATTCACTTGCCCATTGGCAGCGCTCGGAGCTTGCTATGAACTTTGGAGGGCTTGTGCCCGCTATCTTGCGCTCATGCTTTCAGACGTCGTCGTGCGTACTAAGCCTCCTGCTGCTGAGCAGCCTGTCTCTCGCCGCGCAGATCGTACGTATCGACACCGCCCGCCCAGTCAACGCCATCAATCCGCGTGACTCGGTGGGCGCCGGCGTCGACCGCATTCCCGTAGACGCGATCGACCACGATCTGACGAAGGAGGCGCTACCGCCAGTCCTTGAGTCGGGATGGCAACCCGTCACCTATCGGCAGAACACCGATCTTGCCGTCGAAGCCTGGCATTGGAACCCGGAGGGCACATGGAGCGATCCTTCCGGAAAGGGCTACTTCACCGGATCGACGACGTCCACCGGCTTCATCCGCCACTCCTTCGGCTACGCCTTGCCGCATCGTGGAGTCACGCGCAACGACGGCACCGGAAACACCGGCTTTTCCCGCATCACCGACGGAGACGAGAGCACCTACTGGAAGAGCAATCCCTACCTGACCAGCCGCTACACCGGCGAAGAGGATGCCCTCCATCCCCAATGGGTGATCCTCGACCTTTCCAAGGACGAGTTGGTGGATACCCTCAAGATCTCCTGGGCTGAACCCTATGCGACCAACTACGTTCTGCAGTACTGGACCGGAGCCGATCCTCTCCACCTTCCAACGCGCGGCGCATGGGTCACCTTTTCTCAAGGCGTCGTCACTGACGGCCATGGCGGCGTGGCAGTCCACACGCTTTCTGAACTTCCCGTGCGGCTCCGCTATCTCCGCATCTGGATGACGAAGTCTTCCAATACCTGCGATACCCACGGCTCCGGCGATCCCAGAAACTGCGCCGGCTACGCCATCAAGGAGCTCTATCTCGGCACTACTTCAAAAGACGGCGTCTTCCACGATCTGCTGCGTCACACGCCGGATCAGGAACAGACCGCCACCTTCAGCTCATCCATCGATCCATGGCACACGCCCGAAAGCGCGGTAAACAAGAACGAGGCGCAGGTCGGCTTCGATCTCTTCTTCCAAAGCGGCGTCACGCGCGGCCTTCCCGCCATGATGCCCATCGCCATGCTCTATGAAACGCCGGACAATGCCGCCGCCGAGGTCCGCTATCTCGAAAACCACAAGTACCCCGTCTCCTACATTGAGATGGGAGAAGAATCCGACGGCCAGTTCATGCAGCCGGAGGACTATGCCGCGCTCTATCTGCAGTTCGCCACGGCGCTGCGCCGCGTCGACCCGAATCTCAAGCTCGGTGGCCCCTCCTTTGAAGGCGTGAACGAAGATATCGAAGTCTGGCCCGATGCCCAGGGCCGTATCTCATGGCTCGGACGCTTCCTGCTCTATCTGCGGCAACACAACCGCATGCAGGATCTCCAGTTCTTCTCCTTCGAGCACTACCCCTACGAGCCCTGCCACATCACCTGGGCCAGCCTCTATGAAGAAGCCGATCTCATCCACCACATCGTCGATGTTTGGCACGCCGATGGGCTTCCCGCTTCTACGCCCTTCTTCATCACCGAGTCGAATCTCTCTTCCTCCACCAGCGAGACCTTCGAAGATATCTTCAGCGGCCTCTGGCTCGCCGACTACATCGGCTCATTTCTCAGCAATGGCGGAAGCGGCGTCTACTACTTCCATTACCTTCCGCTGCAGTTGGAGCACGGCTGCAACGACTCCCCGGGAACCTTCGGGATGTTCACCGTCAACCCTGACTTCTCGATCAAGCAGCCGCTGGCGCAGTTCTTCGTCAGCCAGTTGATCAATCATGAATGGCTGCAGGCCGACGGCGTCAACCATGTCTTCGCGGCCTCTTCCGATGTAAGCGATGGCGCAGGACACACGCTCGTCACCGCCTACGCGGTGAAGCGGCCCGATGGGCAGTGGTCTGTCATGCTCGTCAACAAGGATCAGGCGAACAGCCATCGCGTCCGCTTGGAGTTCGCCGGCGCCGGGAACTCCAGCTCTCAGTTCACCGGGCAGGTCGAAGAATCAATATTCGGAAGCGGCCAATATCGCTGGGACCCCGGTCAACACGACTTCAACGCACACCTTCCGGAAGCTAAAAAC
>DASQRJ010000082.1:0-2357 GCA_035642955.1 Acidobacteriaceae bacterium | reverse complement strand
AGGACCGATGGGGTCAGGGTGCTGGGACAAGCCGACTACGCCCCCAGTCGTTACATCCCAGGGCCAGAGAGCTTCGATCCCCCCGACACGAGGGTCCCTGTTGGACTCATGCTGATCGAGACTAGCCACCACGGCTAGCTGGACAGGGTTGGCGGCGACTGAGCCCAGTGCGCGCCCAAACTGACCTGCAACCCGGAGTTTGGCAGGTCATCGCGATGTTGCTGTTTCCCATTGTAAGGAAAAGGCCTCTGACCGGTTTCATTAGCCGAGTGACGCTCGCTCACAAGACAAAGCGATCCCGCGCATGCGCGTTTGCCAAATGCGCGGGGAAACGGCTAGGTCCGCAGCGGCCGGATTTGCCGTAGGTCGCGGCCTGGTCAGGCCGCGACGAACATGGTCTTGAAGGTGTAGTCGGTGAGCATGTCGGGCTGGGCGAGGGTGGTGCCGTTCTGGTCGACCATCGTCACGGCGTCGCTGCTCGCGGGGAACGGCTGGTGCCCGTTCGTGCTGTAGGCGCTGATCTCGTCGAAGTAGACGACCCCGAACCGGGCTAGCGAGGGGTTGGGATGGTCGAATCCGCCGCGGGAGACACCCGCCGCGATCGTGACGGCGGGCGGGAACCCGGTATCCACCGTGAAGTTGACCGTCTGCGACGTGGTCTGGTTGGCGAGGAAGTAATGCGCCGTCCCGGGCTGCTTGGTGTCAAGGCACAGCGAGCCGCTGACCACATCACCGGGGCCGACCGGCAGGTTGATCGTCCCAACGCCCTCTGCCCACAATCCGCAGGTAACGTGCTCCGCGGAATCGACGGACATTTCCGTGTGGAGGTCGAGGAAGCCGAGGCTGACGAAGGTCCGGAAGTAGTTAGGCCCGTACGGGTCGGGGCTGTAGCGCAGGTCGGGCACTGTCCAGGTGGCGAACAGGGCGGTGAACGGCGCCGCCTGGGAGCCGAAGAGGCTGTAGCCGCACGACTCCTGGGGGTCGAGGGGAAGGAGCCTGGGAGCGGCCGCTTTCTCGGCCGCTTTCCTGCCTGCCGTCGCGGTGTCGGGCCGGGGCTCGAGGTGCTCGAAGTCGCGGTAGCGGTCCGCCAGCCGGTCCCACAGCGCGGCCAGGTCCGGCTGCGTCTGGGGATCGGGCCGCAACGGCAGCCCGTGCCTGGCCAGGTCCACCTTGCTCGCGGCAAACGGATCGAAGCCCTTGGGCGGAGGCGGGCAGATCCGCAGTCCTGTTCCCCCGGAAGTTTTCTGTCCAGCCATGACATCCCCCTTGCGTAACGGGCCTTTGCGGCCCAGAATCCCCGTGCCTGACACGCTAGACCTGCCGTCTCCGCAGGGCACCTCAAGGCTCATGCTCCGCATCGGACCACAGCTCCGCTTGGCGGCGTGAGGCTTGTATGAACGGAGGCTGTAACTGGGCCGGTGATACGCTCCCCGTGGCAACTCGTCCACTTTCGTGACCGTCAACATTTCGGGCGCGCCGAGTGGCAGTAAGGAACCCGAGAAGTCAGCATTCCGATCACGCTCAGCAACGACTGCGGCTGATAAGCGGCTAATAGCAAGAACCCGTCGCCCGGGTCAGCTCGGTTTGGATCACGCGTTTCCTGAACGATTCGCGGCGAGCCGCGTCGGCCAGGTCCGGATCGCGCTTCATCGTCAGCAAAATGGTTTGGATCAGCGCGTTCCAGACCGCCTCTTTCTCCGAGTACTTCCAGGCATTGAACCAGACGGTCTTGATCTTGTCCCGGTGCAGGCGGGCTTCCGCCATCTGCATGAGGCTGGTCTTGCCGGTGCCCCATCCACCGCCGCCAGCTTCACCGCCACCGTGCTCGCCGCGGTCCCGCCTGCGAGCGAGCGCCGTCCCGTTCCGGCACGGAACTGGCACACGGCCTGCGGCTACGGCTACGGCTACGGCTAACAAGTGCTGCAAAAAGCCGAGCAGTTCGACAGCCGCTTCGCAAATCGGCGAGATCGTATCGAGCCAGGCGAGCTTCCGGCCATGCTTCTCGGATCGTTCCGCACGTTCCTGCCCGTCCTCACGGTCCGGGAACTTCTGGAGTTGCCTGCCATTTTGCTGCCCAGCACCTTCGCTCACGCTGACTCCTAGGTGGCATGCCGACGCATGTTATGCCATCGCTGCTGACCCAGCGAAAGCGGCCTGTCGGACGGGTTCGCTCATGGGTGAAGCCCATGAGCGAGCGAGCTTGCCCTTGACGGGTTCCGGGAGACACCCACGATTTCCCCGTGGCGGTGGGGGGAGCGCTCTTCTCCCTGAACCGCGCAGGTGCCAACTGTGCCTTTGCCGGTGACTAGGCGCGCTGGCCCTTGTCGCCCTGGCGGTCGTGGCCGCTGCCCGTTCGC
>DASQRJ010000081.1:0-10429 GCA_035642955.1 Acidobacteriaceae bacterium | reverse complement strand
GCGAGGATGAGGATCGGCTCGTTCGTCAACGAGGCTTCGAAGGCCTTGGCGGTGCCCTGGAAGCTCGCATTGATGGTTGCCGGCATGCGGAGGTTCGCCTCCACCTGATTGATGACCTTGACCGCGTCTCCCAAGGAGGCGCCAGGTGCGAGATTGAAAGAGATGGTGCTGGCCGGGAATTGACCGAGATGCTCGACGGAGAGAGGCGTGTTGGTGGGTTGTATCTTCACGAAGGTGCTGAGCGGAACCTCCGTGCCGGCGGATGAGGCCACGTAAAGGCTGCTCAGCGAGCTGGGGTCCAACTGGAAGTTCCCCTGCACTTCCAGGATCACGTGATACTGGTTGAGCTGGGTGTACATGGTGGAGACCTGACGCTGGCCGAAGGCGTCATAGAGCACGTTGTCGATGGTCGACATCTGCACTCCCAGCCGCGACGCGGTATCGCGATCCACGACCAGATCGGTTTCCAGGCCCTTGTCCTGCATGTCGCTCGCCACGTCGGTGAGCTCGGGATGCTTGCTCAGTTCGTGAACCAGCCTGCGGGTCCAGGTCGTAAGCTCATTCGGGTCGGCGCTTTCGAGCGAGTACTGATACTGGGTACGGCTCACCGCATCCGCGACGGTGAGGTCCTGCAGCGGCTGCATGTAGAGATTGATGCCTTCGACGCTCTTCAGCCTGGATTGCAGGCGCTGAATAATCGCGGGCACGCGGTCGCGGCGCTGCGCCAACGGCTTCAGGTTGATCTGAATACGGCCGCTGTTGATCGTCGTATTGGTCCCGTCGATGCCGATGAATGAAGAGAGGCTTTGTACGTCAGGGTCTCGCAGGATGATGTCGGCCAGCTTCTGCTGACGCTGCGACATGCTTTCGAAAGAGACCGCCTGCGGCGCCTCGGAGATGCCGAGGATGACGCCCGTGTCCTCGATGGGGAAAAAACCTTTGGGGACGATGACGTACAGGAAGAGCGTGAGGACCAGGGTGCCGATGGTGACCAGCAGGGTGGTAAAGCGGTAGCGAAGAACGAAGCGCAGGGTCCTGCCGTAGAGTCCGATGACGGACTGGAAGAACTGCTCCGACTTGCGATAGAGGGCATTCTGCTGCGATTCCGGCTTATGCTTCAGCAGCTTGGCGCACATCATCGGCGTCAGGGTCAGCGACACGACCGCGGAGACGAGGATGGTGACGGCAAGGGTGATGGCAAATTCGCGGAAGAGGCGACCGACGACATCGCCCATGAAGAGCAGCGGGATCAGCACGGCGATGAGCGAAACGGTGAGCGAAACGATGGTGAAACCGATCTGCTCCGAGCCTTTGAGGGCGGCGGCGAGCGGATCCTCGCCCGCTTCGATGTAGCGCGAGATGTTCTCAATCATCACGATGGCGTCATCGACGACAAAACCGGTCGAGATGGTGAGCGCCATCAGCGTGAGATTGTTCAGGCTGTATCCCAGCAGATACATGATGCCGAAGGTGCCCACCAGCGACAGCGGCACCGCGATGCTGGGAATGATGGTGGCGGCCAGACTGCGCAGGAACAGGAAGATGACCATCACCACCAGCCCGATGGTGAGCATCAGCTCGAATTGCACATCGTCGACCGAGGCACGAATCGTCTCCGTGCGATCGGTAAGGATCTGGACCTTGATGGACGCCGGCAGGCTGACTTTCAACTGCGGGAGGATGGTCTTGATCCGGTCGACCACCGCGATGATGTTGGCGCCGGGCTGCCGCTGCACATTCACGATCACGGCCGGAGTGCGATTCATCCATGCCGCCTGCATCGTGTTTTCCGAGCCATCGACGATGTCCGCCACATCGGACATACGCACCGGCGCCCCATTCCGGTAGGCGATGACGATGGGCTTGTAGTCGGTGGAGGTCAGCAACTGATCATTGGCGCCGATGGTGTAAGACTGGCGGGTACCGTTCAGGTTGCCCTTGGCGGTGTTCACGTTCGCATCGCTTATGGCGGTGCGCAGATCTTCGAGGCTGATACCGTAAGCGGCGAGCTGCGCCGGATTTGCCTGAATGCGGACGGCGGGCTTCTGGCCGCCGGCAATGGATACCAGACCGACGCCGGAGACCTGAGAGATCTTCTGCGCCATGTTGGTGTCAGCCAGATCCTCGACCTTGGTCAGCGGCATGGTGTCCGAGGTCAGCGCGAGCGTCAACACCGGTTGATCGGCCGGATTCACCTTGCTGTAGACGGGCGGATTGGGCAGGCCGGTGGGCAGAAAGCTCTGTGCGGCGTTGATGCCCGCCTGCACTTCCTGTTCAGCAACGTCGATGTCTTCGCTGAGATTGAACTGCAGAACGATGACTGAGCCGCCCTGGGAGCTGGTGGAGGTCATCTGGTTCAGGCCGGGCATCTCGCCAAACTGGCGCTCCAGCGGAGCGGTGACGGCGGAGGACATCACATCCGGGCTGGCGCCGGGGTAGAAGGTCACTACCTGGATGATGGGGTAGTCCACTTCGGGCAGCGCGGAGACCGGCAGTTGCCGGTAGGCGACAAAGCCCGCGAGCAGAATGGCCACCATCAAAAGAGAGGTGGCCACCGGCCGCAGGATAAAGATGCGGGACGGACTCACTACGAACCCAATTGCTGGTGTTGTTGTTTTTGTCCTCGATGCGCGAAGGTCGTGGAGACCTTCGCATCGTTCTGCAGCTTGTCCGCTCCGTCCACGACAACTTCCTGGTCGGCTTCGAGGCCGCTCTTGAGGATCACCATCGAGCCTTGCGTGGTGTCGATGTCCACGGGCTGCATGACGACGGTGCCACTGCCGGGGCTATTCTGCGCCGCACCGTTGCCACGACTCGGCGAGTTCGCGCCTGCATTCGACTGCGAGTTGGCAGCTGGCTTCACCAGCCATACAAAGTCGTTGTCCGTGCCGTGCTGGACGGCCGCGGCAGGCACGATGATAGCGTTGCTGCGCTGCTCGAGAATGAGGTGAACATTCACAAACTGGTTGGGAAAGAGCCTCTCATCCTGGTTGGCGAAAACGGCTTTCAGCTTATCGGTACCGGTGGTGGTGTCGATCTGGTTGTCGGCAGCCGTCAGTTGTCCGCTTTCCAGTTGCGTCGTATCCGAGCGGTCAAACGCAACCGCGTCCAGTTTGTGGTCGCGCCGCAGCTTGGTCAGGACGCGCTGCAACTGGTCCTCCGGCAGCGTGAAGTTCACCGCAATCGGCCGGAACTGGTTGACGATCAGGGTTTGGGTTGTGTTCGCAGTCACCAGGTTGCCAGGGTCGACCTGTCGCAGGCCAATCTTGCCGTCGATCGGCGATTTGATGTGGCAGTACGCGACGTTGAGCTGAGCCGACTCAATCGCTGCCTGGTCGGACTTGATCGCGCCTACGAATTGCCCCAGATTGGATTCGTACGTGCCCAGCTGCTCCTTTGAAACGACACCGTCGTCATAGAGCGCCTTGTATCGGTTGAACTCCGCCTGATTGTTCTGCAACTGCGCCTGGTCGCGCGCCAACTGCCCCTTTGCCTGGTCCAGAGCGGCCTCATAGGGGCGGGGGTCGATGGTCATCAGCTCGGCGCCCTTGCGGACGTCCTGGCCCTCGCGGAAATAAATGTCAGTGAGCTCGCCAGTCACCCGAGGAATGATCTTGACGCTGTAGTAGGGCATGATCGTGCCCAGACCGGTGAGATAGATGGGCACCGTCTCCTGCCGGACGGCGGCCACCTGCACCTGCACCGCCTGGCTCGCCACCTGTTGCCGCTCGAGGGCCGCAGCAGCCTTTTCCTCGCGCTTCGCCGTGATGGTTCTCCAGGTGATGAGCCCGGCCAGCGAGAGGAGCACCAGCAGAACTACCCAGCGCAGCCAGCCGCGCCGGCGCGGCCCCTGCGGGTTCTGCCCGGAAGTCTCGCTAGCGGGGACGCGATAGGCGACGGTCGAAGTCGGAACCTGTGCGGTAGACGAGGCAGGAGACATGCAAATATTTTCTTCTTTCCAGGATGTATCTGTCTAAGTGGGCTTTGCCCCCGATCCCTTTTCGAAGGCCTTGCGCAGTCCCGATACGGGGCAGTCCTGATACGAGTATGACTCAATGACGGCTCAACTCGACGAATGGTTTCCTAACTTAGTTAAACCTTTTACATCATCGCATCGCCGCATCACCGTTGTCGCCCCTTGTCCCTAAAAAATAACCTCAGATCCCCGGTCAGGCCCTGCCGCCCGTCTTCCATTTTCTGAATCGAATGCTCCAGGCATGACATCCTAAGTGCATTGACCAGGGTGCAATTTCCCTGGTCGAATCTTCTGTTGGGTTCCAAGCGGCCGTCTCCCATCTCCGGGCAGGCATCGAGTCGCGGGCCGGGCTGAATTGCAGCGGCACCGGCAACAATGAAAGAAGAAAGAGCTGGTAAGAACACACGGTGTAACCGTGGCGTCTGTGCCGGCTCGTCGTTGACGACGGCTTTGTACACTAAAGAGGTTCGTTCCGCGCGCCCTCAAAAAAACTGCCCTCCCCGCTTCAGCGATCGCGTAGACGAATCGTGAGCGGTTCAAACAGCCGGCTACGCAAGAGGCCGATGCTACAGGAAGTGCCTAAAGCCTATGTGGATTGTCCGACTCGCACTGCGCCGGCCATATACCTTCGCCGTACTTGCGTTGCTGCTGCTGATTATCGGTCCGCTCTCCATCCTCACCACGCCGGTCGATATCTTTCCCAATATCGATATCCCGGTGGTGAGCATCGTCTGGCAGTATCAGGGCCTTTCTGCCCAGGAGATGACGGATCGCATCGTGACCATTACCGAGCGCGCCCTGACCACGACAGTCGACAACATCGATCACATCGAATCGAATTCGCTGTATGGCGTCTCGGTGGTGAAGATTTTCTTCCAGCCGCAGGTCAATCTCGCGACCGCCATTGCGCAGGTTACGGCAATCTCACAGACGCAGCTTCGCCAACTGCCAGCGGGCACGACGCCACCGCTCATCATCGACTACAGCGCATCGAGCGTCCCCATCCTGCAGCTCGGCGTCTCCGGCCAAGGGCTTACAGAACAACAGCTCAACGACTACAGTCTGAACTTTATCCGCACCCAACTGGTCACGATTCGCGGCGCCGCGGTGCCATACCCCTACGGCGGCAAACAACGCCAGGTGCAGGTGGATCTCGACATGCATCAACTACAGGCCAAGGGCCTGTCGCCGAACGATGTCACGAATACCATCGCCAATCAGAACCTGATCCTTCCCGCAGGCACGGTCAAGGTCGGCACCTACGAGTACCAGGTGGAGACCAACAGCGCGCCTTCCACCATCGAGGCATTGAACGATCTGCCCATCCGCCAGGTGAATGGGGCGATGGTGTACATCCATGATGTCGCGCATGTGCGCGACGGGTTCCCGCCGCAGACCAACATCGTCCGCGTGGACGGCCAGCGCGCCGCGCTGCTGACGATCCAGAAAAACGGCAATGTGTCGACGCTGGACATCATCAAAGGCATTTTCAACAAACTGCCGGCGATCGCAGACACCCTGCCGCCGCAGCTCCGCATCACCCCGCTCTCCGACCAATCGATCTTCGTGCGGGGCGCGATCAGCGGCGTCGTCCGTGAGGCGCTGATCGCGGCCTTCCTCACCGGCTTCATGATCCTGGTCTTTCTTGGCAGCTGGCGCTCGACGCTCATCATTGCGGTATCCATTCCACTGTCGATCCTGGTCTCGCTCATCACCTTGAGCGCTCTCGGGGAGACCATCAACATCATGACGCTGGGCGGCCTCGCGCTGGCCGTCGGCATCCTGGTGGACGACGCGACGGTGGAGATCGAGAACATCAACCGCAATCTCGAAGAAGGCAAGGAGATTGAGCAGGCCATTCTGGACGGAGCTGCGCAGATCGCCATTCCTGCGTTCGTCTCCACACTTTCCATCTGCATCGTGTTCGTGCCCATGTTCTTTCTGGGCGGCGTCGCGAAGTATCTTTTCGTGCCGCTGGCCGAAGCGGTGGTCTTCGCCATGCTGGCGTCCTACTTCCTCTCCCGCACCGTTGTTCCCACCATGGCGAAGTTCCTTCTGGTGGAACACGACGCAGAGGCGGAGAGGCTGAAGCATGAGAGCCGCAACCCCTTCATTCGTTTTCAGCTGGTCTTTGAGCGCCGCTTCGAGCAGTTCCGCCGCTTTTATCACGGCCTTCTGGGACTTGCCGTCGAACACAGCACGGTGGTTTTGATTCTCTTCGTGGCCTTCTGCGTGGGCTCGTTCGCGCTGCTCTATCCATGGCTCGGTCAGGACTTTTTCCCCTCCGTGGATGCAGGACAGTTCAAACTGCATGTGCGTGCGCGCACCGGGACGCGCATCGAGGAAACGGCGCGGCTTTGCGACCAGATCGATAACGCGATCCGGCGTGAGATTCCGGCGCGCGAAATCGTCACCATCATCGACAACATCGGTATCCCGTACTCCGGCCTGAACCTCTCCTACACGAACACAGGCGTCGTTGGATCGGCGGACGCCGACATCACGGTTTCGCTGACCAAGGATCATCACCCGACGGACGCGTATGTCGAAGATCTGCGTGGGAAGCTGGCGCAGGAGTTTCCCGGCGTCACGTTTTACTCGCTGCCGGTCGACATCACGACGCAAATTCTCAACTTCGGCTTGCCGGCGCCGATCGATGTTCAGATCGTCGGCAATGATGTGGTTGATGATCACGATTTTGCTGAAAAGCTGATGCAGGATTTCAAGTACGTGCCGGGAACGGCCGACCTGCACATCCAGCAGCCGTTCAACGAGCCGCGTCTCTCCGTGAATGTGGACCGCTCCCGCGCGCAGGACATTGGTCTGACGCAGCGCGACGTCGCCGGGTCGCTGCTGGTTGCGCTCAGCGGCTCCTTTCAGACCTCGCCGACCTTCTGGCTGAATCCTAAGAATGGCGTGAGCTACAACATCGCGACGCAGACGCCGCAATATCGGCTGGATTCGCTCGACGACCTGGAGAGTGTGCCGATCACAGGCACAGGCCAGACCAATCCGGGTGCGAATTTCAATATGTTCACACCGGCGGCGCAAATGGGCGGCAAACCGATCCAGATCCTTGGCAATCTTGCCTCGATCAAGCCCGGCGAAGAACTTGCGACCGTCACCCACTACGACATCCAGCCGGTGATCGATATTTACGGCAACGTGGAAAATTCCGATCTTCGCAGTGTCTCGGACAAGATCAATGCCATCATCGGCAAGCACAGTAAGGAGCTGCCCCGAGGCTCACATCTTGTAGTACGCGGTCAGGTGCAGACGATGAACCGCTCCTTTATCGGGCTGGTGAGCGGGCTTCTGTTCTCGATTCTTCTCGTCTACCTGCTGATCGTCGTCAACTTCCAATCGTGGCTCGATCCATTCATCATCGTTGCGGCGCTGCCTGCCGCGCTCGCCGGCATTGTCTGGATGCTTTTCATTACGGGGACGCACATCAGCGTGCCGGCTCTCACCGGGTCCATCATGTGCATGGGCGTGGCGACGGCGAACTCCATCCTGGTGATTTCCTTCGCGAAGGAACAACTGGAGATCAACAACGGTGACGCCACCGCCGCCGCTCTCTCGGCCGGCTTCACGCGCTTTCGCCCGGTGCTGATGACCGCCCTGGCCATGATCATGGGCATGGTGCCGATGTCGCTGGGACTGGGCGATGGCGGCGAACAAAACGCCCCGCTGGGCCGTGCGGTCATCGGCGGCCTCATCGTTGCAACGGGCGCCACACTCTTCTTCGTACCCACATTCTTCAGCGTGCTGCATGGCGCGCTGGAGCGCCGCCGCCGTGCCCGGGCCAACCGGAACGGCCACCCCTCCGGAAGCAACAACCCCGGACACATCGAGGACCATGAGAGACCATGAGCCAGCCTAGTCAGACACCACAGCCCAGCCAGCCCCGTTCGCCCCAGCAAGAGCCACCCGCGCACCCGGCCGCCTCGCATAGCGCACCGGCGTCTCATGTCTCCGGCCGCATGGCCGTAACGGCGCTCCTGGTGCTGTTGATTGCGGGCGCCATCATCGCCGTCGTCGGTATCGTCCAGCGCAAGCACGCCAGCCTTGCCTTGGCCGCGGAGACCAACGCCCTCGCCGCGCCCGACGTCTTGCTCACCAAAGCACAAAGCGGTTCGCCCAATTCGGAGATCGTGTTGCCCGGCAACATCTTCTCCTACGAGGATGCGCCGATCTACGCCCGCACCGCCGGCTACCTGAGCCACTGGTACTTCGACATCGGCGCACACGTCCGCAAGGGGCAACTGCTGGCGGTCATCAGTTCGCCGGAAGTCGATCAGCAACTGCTGCAGGCACGTGCCGACCTGGCAACGGCTGAGTCCAACGCGAGCTACGCCAAGACGACAGCAGAGCGCTATCAAGGTCTGCTGGGACAGGACGCGGTGACGCAGCAGGATACAGAAAACTTCACCACCCAGGCGAAGTCGACCAGCACCACTGTAAAGTCGCAAATTGCAAATGTGCAGCGTTTGGAACAGCTGACGTCATTCGAGAAGATCTACGCACCTTTCAACGGAGTGGTCACATCGCGCAGCGTCGATATCGGTCAGCTGATCGATCTAGGCGCGGCCAAAGAGCTCTTTCACATGTCCTCCACGGATGTGTTGCGCGTCTACGTCAACGTGCCCCAGGTCTACTCTCGCGATGCACTGCCGGGGGCCAAGGCGCAGCTGACGTTTGCCGAGTATCCGGGCCGCAGCTTTGAAGGCACGCTGGTCCGCACGGCGAAATCCATCGACCTTGCCTCACGCACGCTTCTGGTCGAAGTGGACGTTGACAACCGCAAGGGAGAGCTGACGACCGGCGCCTACACGGAGGTGCATCTGAAGGTAGGGCGGCCGGTTTCGAATGTCATCATTCCGGTGTCTGCGCTGCTCTTTCGCAAGGAGGGACTGCGTGTCGCCACCGTCGTCCACAGCGACGGCAACGACATCGCGAAGCTGGTGCCTATTACCATCGGCCGCGATGACGGCGACACCGTTCAGGTGGTCAGCGGCCTCGATGCAAATATGCCTCTCATCACCAATCCGCCCGACTCGGTCATCGATGGCGAGAAGGTGCATGTCCTGAAGGCAGACGACGGAAAGCAGGAGCAGGGACAGTGAGCCCACAGCGATCCGCAATATTGAGAAATGCCGCGCTGGGAGCGTTGACGCTCGTGCTCTTTGCGGGCGGCTGCAAAGTGGGCCCGAACTACAAGACGCCGAGCGCAGCCATAGCACCGTCGTTCCATGAGCAGCCGGGCGAGACGCCTCCGCCGCCCGCGCCTGGCGTGGGCTGGAAGCACGCACAACCCGGCGACGATAAGATTCGCGGCAAATGGTGGGAAGCGTATGGCGATCCGCAGCTCAACGCGCTGGAAGAGCGCGTCACCGTCTCCAATCAGACGCTGAAGGTCGCGCTGGCGGAGTACACGCAGGCGCGGGCAGCGGTGCAGCAGTTTCGCTCTCAGTATTTCCCTACTGTTTCGATCGCGCCTGCCTATTCACGCAACTCGCTTTCAGCGAACCGGCCTTTCGGCACTCCCGTCAGGGGCAGTCGTTACACCGACATCACCGCTAGCGGGCAGGCGACATGGGAGCCTGATCTGTGGGGCAGCATCCGCCGCACCGTACAACAGTCGCGCGAAAACGCGCAGGCCTCTGCCGCGGACCTTGCCAATGTGGATCTCAGTCTGCGCTCCGAACTCGCCATGGACTACTTCGAGCTGCGCGGACAGGACACGCAGAAGCAATTGCTCGACGACACCATCCAGCAGTATCAGCGCTTCCTCCAGTTGACGATATCCCGCTTTCATGGGGGCGTCGCGACCGAGGGGGATGTGGCGCAGGCACAGACGCTGTTGGACCAGACGACGGCACAGGACATTGACGTAGAAGTGGCTCGCGCACAGTTCGAGCATGCCATCGCTACGCTCACCGGACAGCCCGCGTCTACCTTCTCGCTGGCTCCCGCGCCGCTTACGCTTACGCTGCCCACCCTTCCCGTAGGTGTGCCATCGGAGATGCTGGAGCGCCGTGCGGACGTGGCAGCCGCAGAGCGCCGCGCGGCGGCAGCGAATGAGCAGATCGGGATTGCCATTTCGGCTTACTATCCGCAGTTGAACATTACCGGTACGGGAGGTTTTGAATCTTTCCGTCCGGGCAATCTCCTCCAGGGGCCGAGCTCGCTGTGGTCGCTCGGCGGATCGGCCACCGAGCTGCTTTTCGATGCGGGCAGGCGTCATGCGCTGACTACGGAAGCACGCGCCGCGTATGACGCCCAAGTGGCGAACTACCGCGAGACGGTGCTGCAGTCGTTCCAGGATGTGGAGGACCAGCTCGCCGCGTTGAGCACCCTCAACCAGGAGGCGGCGGCACAGCAGCAGACAGTCGCCGATGCAGCGCGCTTTCTGCAGATCTCCACTAACCAATACAAGGCGGGGCTCACCAT
>DASQRJ010000080.1:0-3574 GCA_035642955.1 Acidobacteriaceae bacterium | reverse complement strand
AACTCCTGCGGCGATGGCCTCGGCGATGAGCGCTGTATCAAGCGCCTTGCGCGTGAGCGACGCTGCGGAAAAAGGCAACGGAGCCTCTGCAGCCCGCCTGGCAGCGGCGAGGCGAACGTAATCGATGGGCACGGCGCCGAGAGAAGCCACGTCAATGCCGAGCGCGTGCAGATCCTCAAGGGCCTCACCGCTGAGGAACTCTCCGCAGACCTTATGGCGCGATGTGGCCTCGCGTTCAATCAGCGTGACATGCCGTCCCTTGCGGGCCAGCGCAATCGAAGCGGCACAGCCTGCCACTCCACCACCCAGGACGAGAACGTCGTCTTGCAGAGGAATCTGATTGTGATTGCTTGTTGTAACGGGGAACTCCTTGATCCGGACGCGACACGTGGAGGTTGTCTAAATATCTTAAACGACTAAGAAATCTTGACGCAACAAGTCTTAATAGATTAAGAGTGATAGTGTGAGGCTTTCGATAACCGAATGTAAAGCAGTGCGGCCAGCAGCTAAACATGCGAGCAGCCGCCACTTGAACGGCAAGCAATGGTCCTTGGGATCATGGTCAAACACTGCACGCGAGATATCGTTCCTATAATCAGGTTGAGGGCCTATTGCACATTGACTACGGCTTACCTGAACCGCATCGCCACTGCCGTGCCAGAGCACGATGTGCATGACGCCTTTGTCGTCTTCGCGGAGAAGATGCTTGCCGACCCGCGGCTGCGCACCGTCTTCCGCCGCATGGTGAGCCGCGCCAACATCGCGCATCGCTATTCATTCCTCGATCCACAGAGGGGTTCCGGCCAATTCTCGTCGCATGACGTACATAAGTTTTATCGGCTAGGCAGCTTTCCCAACACAGCGCGGCGTATGGAGCTTTTTGAGCAGAGCGCTCCAGTGCTGATGAGGAAGACCGTGGACCGGCTTGCGCTCAACGAGCAGGAACGCTCCGGTATCACGCACGTACTTGTAACCTGCTGCACAGGGCTCTATGCGCCGGGGCTGGACTTTGAGATCGTCGACCACCTTGAGCTTTCGGCTGGCGTGGAGCGCACGATGGTTGGATTCATGGGATGCAATGCTGCGATCAATGCACTGAAGCTGGCGCGGCACATAGTGCGCTCAGATCCGAAGGCGGGTGTTCTGATGGTCAATCTGGAGCTGTGCACGCTGCACTTACAGGAGACGCAGGAGTTGGAGCAGGTGCTGTCCTTCCTGGTGTTTGCCGATGGTGCGGCGGCGAGTCTGATTACCGCGCGCGAGCAGGGCTTTGCACTGGACAGCTTCAGGGCAGTGATGCTGCCCGAGACGAGGGGGCTGATTACGTGGAAGATCCGTGGGTTGGGATTCGACATGTTGCTCTCCGGGCAGGTGCCGGCGGAGTTGGGCCGCGCGCTACATGAGGGCGAGCTGCTGAGCGAGCGAGATGGCATCGACCTGTGGGCGGTGCATCCCGGGGGACGGTCGATTCTGGATGCGGTGGAAAAGGGACTGGAGCTGCCGATCGATGCGCTGGCGGCGTCACGCGAGGTGCTGTCGTCCTTCGGCAACATGTCGTCGGCGACGGTAATGTTTGTGCTGCAGCGGATGATGCAGCAGGCGCGCCCCGGGCAGCGTGGGTGTGCGATGTCGTTTGGGCCGGGGCTGACAGCGGAGACGATGCGCTTCCATGCGGTCTAGCGCGGAGATCGACTCCAGACCGCGGGTCTCTCCGCGTGAGTTGCCGGAGCTGATGGATGGTGACTGCAGCTATGAGGATTTTCGTGACTGCCTGCGTAGTCTGAAGCAGGTCAACCGCTGGCTACTGGGCTACCGGCCGACGCTGGCTTGGCTGGAGCGGTTGCCACTTGAACCGCTTGATCCGCTACACATCGTCGATGTGGGCAGTGGCGGCGGCGATCTGCTGCGGCAAATTGCAGCCTGGGCACGGAGGCGGGGCATTGCTGTGCAGTTAACAGGGATCGACTTGAATCCTTATGCGGCGCGTGCGGCAGTGGAGTCCACACCGAAGGAGCTCGGAATCGCGTGGGTGACCGGCGATGCTCTAGTGTATCGACCGGAGAAACCGATCGATATCGTGGTGAGTTCGCTGATGGCACATCACCTGGAGGATGATGAGATCATCGCGTTGCTGCGGTGGATGGAAGCGACTGCCCAGGTAGGTTGGTTTATCAATGATTTGGAGCGGTCGGAGTGGAGTTGTCGGATATTTGGGTGGGTGGCGAAGGTGGCGGGGTGGCACCGGTTTGTGCGGCATGATGGGCCGGTGTCCTTCCGGCGGGCCTTCTGGGGGGAGGACTGGGTGCGGTTGCTGGCGGCGGCTCAACTTCCGCAGGAGGCGGTGACGGTGGAGCATTGGCGGCCGGGCCGGCTTTGTGTGGGGCGGTGGAAGTGAGGCGGGCTGTTGGAGGCGACCATCAGTCACGACGAGTGGTGAGCTCGCGCCAGTTTAGGCCGAGGTCCACGATAAGCAGCGAGGCAAGAGTGAAGGCGATGACACCGACGGCGGCGAAGGTGTCGCCAAGATGGCTCCAGTAACGGGGCCAGAGGTTGAGCACACGGCTGGAGACGAAGGTAAAGGTGACGGCGTAGGAGCGGGCCATCCATTGGCGGTGCTGGAGGATTTGACGGTTGCGCGCAGTGAGGAAGGCGGCGGTGGTGCAGACGACCCAGGCGGCGGCCTGCATGGAGGTTCCGGGAAAGCCCGGACGGCCGGTGGCGAGGGCGACCCCGGTTGCTGCACCGATAAAGACGGAGATGACGTAGACGCGGCCGAGGACGCGATGGAATTTGAGGTGACGCTGGCGAAGGCGTGACGAGAACTGGATGGGACCGGCCAGGAGAGCGATGACGCCGCAGAGCGTATGAGGGATGAGGAGATGGCGGTCGGCGATGACTTGCAGACGGTAGGCGTGGTACATGGGATAGTCGGTGAAGAGGAGAACTTCTGAGGTGATGAAGACGAAGAGCGCGGTGAGGCCGAGGGAGATCCAGATAACAGTTTTGAATCTGGAAGGGGCGGAGCTGGGCGCCAGCAGCGTGGAAGTTTGCATTATTCGTCTCTCAGATCGCCAGACGTAATTAAGTGTGTCACGAGGGTCTTAAAATCAGAAGCACCTCTTGGCGGCCAAGTCTTAACGGTATAAGACTACCACTGTTCGCGAACGTGTTTAACCTTCTGAGTCGAACGCGACGCAGGGCGACCCGATTCGTTGCGATGCCCTTGAGTTTAGTGTGGTTTCTCGGTTCCGTGAGCTGCGGGTTTTGCAGGTGCCGGGCGTTCCGTCACCTGTTTCGTCTGTGTTGCGTGGCGCTGCTCCATCTGCTGGGTTTGTTGCTGGTGGCGCACCTCAACTTGTTGTTGTTGCTGCCTTTTAGTCGCGTTTTGCTGCTTGGCGCGCTGATCTTCCCGTTCCTGTTGCCGCTGCAGTGTCTGATGTTCCTGGTTCTGCTTTGCTGCCAGCTTCTCCTGCTGTTGGTGCACTCTATCTTCCTGTGCGGAACTGCCGGGATGGGCGGCCGCTACCTCGTGGCGTGGGAGCTCGCTGGCATGAACGGGGCCTGGACCAAGCCG
>DASQRJ010000079.1:0-2346 GCA_035642955.1 Acidobacteriaceae bacterium | reverse complement strand
GCGGACAATAGCGCGCAGCCACTGCCGGCAGGCTTCGCTTACCAGGCAGCCGCTGCGAACCGTGGACTGTTGGGCGCGTATGAAGCGGCGCTCGACAGGATGCGGGAGGAAGGCTGCGACTGGCTGCTGACGCTGGACCAGGACACGGCGCTGCCGGCGGATTTCTTTTCTGCGATCGAGCCGGGACTGCGCGCGGCGGAAAAGGATCCGCGTATTGGCGCGATTGTGCCGCATCTGGCCGAGGGCGCGCGGCTGCTGTCGCCCGCGTATGTCGGACTGTGCCGCACCAAGCCGATGCCGGCATCGTTTGCCGGAGTGCCAGCGCGGGAGGCGCGGGCCTTCAACTCGGCGGCGTTGCTGCGGGCCGCAGCGCTGGAGGAGATTGGCGGCTTCCATCCGTGCTTCTGGCTGGATCATCTCGATAGCTGGCTGCATCATCAGCTTTACGTGCAGGGATGGCGCATGTATGTGTTGGATTCGGTGCATCTGCAGCATCAGCTCTCGCTGCTGAATTACCGCGACCGCGTGTCGCTCCCGCGCCTGAGGAATTTTCTGGCGGCGGAGTCGGCGTATTTCGACCTGTACGGCTCGCCGCTTGCGGGCGCCGCGCATACCCTGCAGCTTGCCGGAAGGCTGGGAAAGCAGATGCTGCGGCATGAGATGCGGGAGGTACGGAGAGCCACGTGGAGCGCACTGTGGCAGCGTCTCACCGTGAGCAGAAGCAGGCGCATTGCACAGTGGCAGCAATCGATGGGCGGCTGGTTACGTTCCGCGCCGGCGGGGAATCGCTGATGCCGCAATCGCAGACGCCGCGGCAGGTGAGCCATGCAGCGGTGCGCGCGCTGGCCGTGGTGGTGCTGTATCGGAGGCCGTTCGCTGGGTCCAGGACGCTGGCCGGATTGGCGCAGGCCTTTGCGGAAGATGCATCCCTAAGTGAACAACTGGATGTTCTGGTATGGGATAACAGCCCGACGATGCTCGAAGCGCGCTCGCTGCCATTCGCGTTTACCTATCAGCACGCAGCTCGGAACGAAGGGGTGAGCGGCGCCTACAATGCCGCGGCTATCGTCGCGGAACAGCGTGGTTGTGCATGGCTGTTGCTGCTGGACGACGATACCTCCGTGACCGCTGAGTTTCTGCGGGGAATACTGGGCCATGCCGCACAGGTTGCCGAAGACGAACGTATTGCCGCGGTTGCCCCGTTTCTTTATGCGGGGACATTCTGCATGTCACCGCGTCTGTGGCGCTTTGCCCGGCATGTGCCGCTGCCGCGCCCGGCGCATCCCTACAGCGAGACACGGGCGATCTTTGCGGCCAACAGCGGAACGCTGATGCGGGTGCGTGCGCTGGAGGCGATTGGCGGTTACAGCGCGCGGTTCTGGCTGGATTACTCGGATATTGAGGTCTTTCACCGGCTGCAACAGCACGGATTGTCGGTGCGCATAGCGGGCGATCTCCGGCTCGAACACGAGATGGCGATGCTGGACTACGATCGGCGGATGACACCGGCGCGCTTCGCCATCTTTCTGGCGGCGGAAAGCGACTTCATGGATTTGTATCGAGGGCCGCTGGAGCGCGGGATGCACCTGCTGCGGCTGGCGGCGCGCGTGGTGCGCCAAAGGAAATATGCGGACCCGGCATTTTCACGGTTGAGCCGGCGCGCGCTATGGGAGCGGCTGACGACGCGGCGGGCAGTGCGCCTGGCCGGGCACGCATGGATGAGGAGCGCGGGTGCGGATCGCGTTTGATCACCAGGTGACATCGCTGCAGGACGCGGGCGGGATGTCGCGCTATCACTACGAACTGGCGCGGCAGTTTCAGCAGCGCGAAGGGATATCGCTCGACCTGCTGCTCGGTGGGCAGAGTTCGGTTCTGCCGTTTGCGGAGTTGAAGGGCGAAGGGATGCGCGTAGCGAACTGGAGGAGCCGGATGCGGCCTGGCTATGCACGCTACGCGATGAATGCGCTGTGGACGATCGCGACTGCGCCGGCACGGGGACGATACGACATCTATCATGCGACCTATCAGCGATGGGAACCGGCGATTCGGCATCGCGTGCTGGTGGCGACGCATCACGATGCGACGCAGGAAAAGTTTCCCAGGCTGTTTCGGAACGCGGCGGCGATTCGCGCGCGCAAGGGCAGGCTCTATCAACGAGCCGACATCGTGATCTGCGTTTCGGAGTCGGCGCGGCAGGATTTGATGGAGATCTACGGAGTCGCAGAGAGGCGAACCCGCCTGGTTCACCACGGAGTGACGCCGATTGCCGAGGCGACGGGTCCATTCGAGGACGGCGATGCCCGACCTTATGTGCTCTACGTGGGATCGCGGAGCCCGTATAAGAAC
>DASQRJ010000078.1:0-3767 GCA_035642955.1 Acidobacteriaceae bacterium | reverse complement strand
GCTTTTCGTGAAGGAAAAGCCACACCGAGAGACTCTCCGCTGCCTCACAGCATCAGGGAAAATGCTCTGGCCGGCGGACGGTATGATGATCCCGCTGGAAGCGGAGGCGTATTTGGCCGATAGGCGGGATCGGGGGAAGGGGTCGGATCTGCCGGCCGGCCCGGTTGGATTGAAGGAGCTGGCCGAGCATCTCGGGATCTCTGTCGCCACCGTATCCCGCGTCCTGAACCGCTCTGCGGCGGCTCATCGCATCTCGACCCGGACCCAGGACCTGGTCTGGGCCGCTGCCGAAGCCATGCACTATGAGCCGAACCACCTGGCCCGCGCACTGCGCCGCAAGAAGACCTACACCATGGGTGTCATGGTTCCGGAGATCAGCGAGGGCTACGCTGCCTCGGTGCTGAGCGGCATCGAAGGGGCCCTGCTGCAATCCGGGTATTTCTACTTCGTCGTGAGCCATCATCATCGTGCCGAGCTGCTGCGCGAGTATCCCCGGCTGCTGCTCTCGCGAGCCATCGAAGGATTGATTGCGATCGACACGCCGCTGGAACGGCATCTGCCCATCCCCGTCGTTGCTGTCTCCGGCCATCAGCGGATGGAAAATCTCACCAATCTCGAGCTGGATCACACCACGGCGGTCCGCATGGCGCTCACCCACCTGAACCAGCTTGGGCATCGGCGCATCGCGTTCATCAAGGGCCAGGAGTTCAGCTCCGACACGCATCTGCGCTGGTCGGCGATCGAGCAGATCAGCCAGGAGCTGGGCCTGGCGATCGACCCGCGCTTGTGCGTGCAACTCGAAGGCGCCGAAGCGGGCAGCGATCCCGGCTACCAGGCGGCGGCGAGGCTGCTGGAGCGCCGAGTGCCCTTTACGGCTATCTTTGCCTTCAACGATCACTCGGCCATCGGCGCCGTTGCGCGGTTGAAAGAGCACGGCCTCCAGATTCCTCAGGACGTCTCCGTGGTCGGCTTCGATGACATTCCCAGTGCGCAGACCAACAACCCCAGTCTGACGACGGTACGCCAGCCCTTGCGCTCGATGGGCGAGATGGCCGCCAATGCACTGCTGAGCTATATCGAATCGCGGACGGACTCC
Source organism: Acidobacteriaceae bacterium (assembly GCA_035642955.1). Classification (GTDB taxonomy): domain Bacteria; phylum Acidobacteriota; class Terriglobia; order Terriglobales; family Acidobacteriaceae; genus KBS-83. Next base: position 2,671 of record DASQRJ010000078.1, on the reverse strand, counting down.
CAGACGGAATCCCGGACGCCGAAGGAAATGCCGGCGACTCTGGTCGTGAAAGCGGATTTCATCGTGCGCAACTCAACTGCGCCTGCCCGGAAAAGTTCTCTGAAAGGCTGGGAATCGCATCGTCCATAGCGAACCCTTGTGACGGGACAGACGCTTACCCCCCGTGTAGCGGCATTCCGGGGAGACCCATAATAATTCCGATGAAGCCGAGAGCGGCAATAGCCAACAGGACCTTGGAACCGATCTGGACGACACGCTTGTTGGGCTCGGAGTTTCGATGTGCAAGAACGGCGCTAAGAAGTAGCAATATAAAGCTGGCAAGTAGGAAGGCGATCCAGATCAATGTCACCGTTTGAAATGACTCGGTTGGCGAGATCTCCGAAAGGACAATGGACCCAATTAGCTCCACTCCCACGGAGCCAGTGAATACATAAAGGGCTACTGGGATCTTCCAGTAGCCATTGGCGAGCCCATTGCTAAGGACTTCAGCCCAGCCGACCAAAACAAAGATACCACCCACAAAAATCGTTAGCTGAGTCGTGATCATTGCCGGGATGCCAAAACTGAAGCCTTCCATTCCCACGGGGATTCCTCCGCAATGTGCGGTTTCCGGCAAACGATAGCAGGTACGGCGTTCATGAGCCCACCTAGCTAGAGCTCCACGCTAAGTCGCGATTACCATGACCAGTCCTTCTTCCTGCAGATGCTCCAGCAGGGTCAGGACGTCCACGGTCAGTTCCTCAGGATCGGCGCGGTACTCCAGCATCAGCTCGCGGCACAGATCCTCGACGCGGATCGGCGAACCCAGACGCCGCCAGACCGAGCTCCCGGTCTCGCCGAGTCCATAACAACGGCCTCGCCCCACGTTCATCAGAACCACCTCGTGGTCCACCTCTGTGGCAACGGGGGTTCCGCTCCAGGAGACGACACTCTCCGCCGTGATGGGATTCTCGCGCGACATCGCTGAAGGCTCGTCTCCGGCCCGGCACATTCCTCCGCCTGCAGCCTCGCATATGATACTGACACTTCGTTTCCTATGGCTGAGATAGATCCATCCGCCTTCCCGTTGCCGCCAGAGATGCGCCTGCTGCTGCGGTGCGCTCGCTGGCCATCGCTGGAGCAGGATCTGGCCGCCATTCGCAGCCTTGCCGCGGCAACGGATCTTGATTGGACGTTCTTTCTATTGTTGTGTGGCCATCATCGCATTGCACCCCTGGTCTATCGCGCGCTGTCAACCGCTGGCGCGGCAGCGCCGGCGTCCGCGATGGCCACATTGAAGGCCGCCGCGACCGAAAACGCGCTGAGCGTCTTGCGTTATCTCACCGAGACACGGCACTTCTGCGACCTGCTGGAGCAGGCCGGGATACCCGTCCGGGTGCTCAAGGGCGTTCCCTTGTCGCAGCAGATCTATGGCGACCCCAGCCTGCGCGACGTGGGCGATATCGACTTGCTGATTCCTCCCGGCATGGAGGAGACAGCCGATCGCATCCTGCTCGCCGAGGGCATCCGCCGCAACGATCCCGAAGCGCCCCTGACACCGCGCCGCCGGCAATCCTGGCGCAGGCACGGTAAGGACTACACCTACCGCCCGGAGCGCGATGATTTCGAAGTCGATCTCCATTGGCGGCTCTTTCGCAACCCGCATATGCCGGGCAATGCGCTGGCCGATCCAGCCACGGCGGCAACAGAGTCGATTCATCTCGGGGAGACGGTGCTGGCAGTCCTGCCGCTCGATCGCAGCTTCCTCTATCTCTGCGTACATGGCGCGCTCGACGGCTGGTTTCGCCTCAAATCGCTGGTAGATATATCCGCCCTGTGGCGCAGCTTCCCGGAGGGGCAGAGAACCGCCCTCGCCGGCCAGGCACAGGCGCACGGCATCCTGCCGGAGATGGCCGCGGCGCTCAAACTCGCACAGGAGTTCGAGTTGTTGGAACCCGATGCGCTCACCCCGTCGATGCAACTCGAGACCGGCAGCCGGGAGGCACGATGGATATGGGACTATGCGCATACGCAGCATCGGTTGCAGCACTTCCAGCCGACGCAGGACAGAGCCGGAAGCTGGCCGCTGAAGCGCTATGAACTGGGTCTGCGGCGAGGATTCGGCTATCGCATGGAGATCGTACGCCGCATTCTGCTGCGGCCGCGTGTCTGGGCGCGTTTCGATCTGCCGGATTATCTCTTCCCGCTCTACACCCTGCTCAGTCCCCTAGAGTGGCTGTTGTTCCATCGCGGGGTTCCACCCGCGGGTGAGGCGCGCGCGCGCCGCAATTCCGGGCGGCGCAGTTCCGAGCGACGGGGTTCATGGAACCGCTGGCGCACGCTTCCCGCCGCCAAACGATGGCTGCTCGTGGAGGCCTTCGCGACCCTGCTGGCGGCCCGTGGTGCGCTGGTTCTGCTGCCGGTGCGGTGGATCTTTCGCTGGCTGGAGCGACCGCCGCGCAAACCTGCTGCCTCTGCCGGCGACTCCGACATTGTGGAGCGCATCCGCTGGGCGGTGCTCAGCATTGCCCGCTACGGGCCAGTGTCGTTCGTCTGCTTCCCGCAGGCATTGGCCGCCCATGCCATGCTGCGCCGCCGCCGCATCGGCAGTATTATGCACTACGGCGTACGCCGCTCCGCCGATCGCCAGATGCGCGCGCATACCTGGCTGGAAGTCGACCACCGGATGCTG
>DASQRJ010000077.1:0-5545 GCA_035642955.1 Acidobacteriaceae bacterium | reverse complement strand
ACGTCCACGTAGTAGTCACCCGGAGATATGCCCGTCATCCGGAAGGAGCCATCGGATCCGGTGGTTGCGAAGCCGCCCCGGCCCCCAAATTGGCCGCCGAACCGTCCTCCTTGCGTCTCCGCCGATTCCAGCCGGATATTGGCGAAGCGCGCCGGCTTCTGCGTGTCCGCGCAGTAGACGTGTCCGGTGACCGTTCCAGTATCGCCGGACTGTCCGAGCCCCGGCAATGCCGCCAGAATGGCAGCCATGACCCCAAGCGCGGGAGCGAGTTGCCGATGGCTCCACATTCCGTAGCTGCCCCTATGTCTCCGTCTCTTCCGTTTCTTCGATACCGGCGAAGAGGTCCGTTTCATGCTCAAACCGCTCCGGACCGCGTGCGGAAGCCAGCAGGTAAAACTCCTCGTGCCCATACTTCTCGTACGCCTCGCCGGCGCGGTCCATCACACCCTGTGTGCTGTGCGCCTCGACTGCCTGCCGCTTCACCTCTTGCAAAAGTCCCAGGTCAAGCTTGATGGATGCCGGGGTACGGGGGGCAACCGCCGCCTCCTCCTTGAATTTCGAGACTGTGAAATTCGTAGACGAGTAATAGAGCTTCTGAGGTGCCCATAAAGTGAGCCCATCTTCCAGTTGATCCTGTGCAAAGTTGCTGCGGCCGCTCCAGTGGAAGGCGGCCGTGGCTGCAAAGCTCGCAACCGCATGGTCGCGATGCAGATTTGGACCGCCATCTCCGCCGAAGGTAAGCACAATGTGCGGCCGAAGCTGGCGCATGCGCCTCACCAGGCGGGTGGTGATTTCAAAGAGGTTAGCCTGAATCAGCGCCCCGTCCGGATATTTCCAGACTTCATACCGGGTTACTCCCAAAATGCCACAGGAGATGTCTAACTCCGCGATACGCGCGGCAGCGAGCTCATCGTCGCTTCGGGCATCGCCGCGGTTGGAGGCCGCGCGTCCTTCTGTCAGGCAGATCAGAGTCGTATCCGCGCGGCGCGCGTGCCCCATCAGGAGTGCGCCGCCAAAACCAGCGCTCTCATCGTCCGGGTGTGCTGTCACGCACATCAGGCGCAGTGCCAAGCTGGTCTCCTTCATGGAAAGTATCGATGGCTGTTGGATAGTCCCAGGGCAGAGAACGTTGTGCCACTGGCCGGAAACTGAAGCGATGCAGGGGGGTGGGGCCATGTTCGGCCAGCGCGCGCTTGTGCTCTGGCGTGGAGTACCCCTTGTGCGAGTGCAGCCCGTACTGTGGCCACTGCTCGTGATACTCGCACATGCGTCGATCGCGATAGACCTTGGCAATGACGGATGCAGCCGCGATCGAAACCGAGAGGGAATCGCCGTAGATGATGCTGGTCTGTGCGCAGGGCAGATCGAGGCGCATGGCGTCGATCAGCAGATGGTCCGCCGCCGGCATCAGCCGGGCAATCGCGCCAATCATCGCGAGCTTCGACGCCTGGTAGATATTCACGCGGTCGATCGTCTCCGCATCGACCTCCTCGATGGCGAAGCAGATCGCGCGCGTCTCGACAATCTTTGACAATCGTTCGCGGTCTTCGCGCTCCAGCTGTTTGGAGTCGCGCAAGCCGCGAATGCGACACTCCGGCGGCAAAATGACTGCGGCGGCAACGACCGGGCCAAACAGTGCTCCGCGGCCCACCTCGTCCACACCGGCGACCATCACTGCGCCGCCGGCACGCGCCTCTTTTTCATAACGCAGCCCACAGTGCAACTTCTTCAGCATGCGCATCTTGCGCGCAGAAGGAGAGAGCGCATCTTCGTCGAGCCGCTCGATCTCCTGCTCGCTGATGACCTTGGCCGATGACATCTGCCACAGTGTACGTCGTGACGGCATGTCGAAAAGCGGGGCCGCATCGCCTGATTTGGCGACTCGGCCCCTGTGCTTAGGCGAGGAGCTCGGTCTCTTCCTCGGCCTCGCCCGCATCGCCATCCGGTAGCAGGCCCAGGGCCTGCCGCTCGAACAGTCGCTTGTAGACGCCGCCTGGCCGCCGTACCAACTCTTCATGGCGGCCCTCTTCGACGACAGCGCCCTGCTCGAAGACCAGGATGCGGTCGAGCATGCGCACGGTGGAGAGCCGGTGCGCGATGACGATTGCCGTCCTGCCCCCGTCGGCATCCAGGATGAGTCGCTCCATCGCCTCCTGAATCAGCGCTTCCGACTCAGAGTCGAGACTGGAGGTAGCCTCGTCCAGAATCAGGATCGGTGCATCGGCCAGGAAAGCGCGGGCCAGCGCAACCCGCTGCCGCTCGCCGCCGGAGAGCTTGACGCCGCGCTCGCCCACCAGCGTGGCATAGCCCTTCGGCTGCCGTGCGATGAATTCGTGCGCGTTCGCCAGGCGAGCCGCGCGTTCGATCTCCGCCATCGTCGCGCCCGGACGCCCATACGAGATGTTCTCCGCCAGCGACCGGTGAAACAGCACCGGATCCTGGGCCACCAGAGCAAGTTGCGCCCGCAGCGATACCTGCGTGGCGTTGGCGACCTCCTGTCCGTCGATCAGGATCCGGCCGCCGCTCACATCGTAGAGCCGTTGCAATAGCTTCACGAAAGTGGTCTTGCCGGAGCCCGAGTGGCCCACCAGCCCCACGCGCTCCCCGGGCGCGATGCGCAGCGAGAAGTCGCGGAAGAGCGGGTCAACCTGAGCCTCGTAACGGAAGGTGACGCGGTCAAACCGCACCTCACCCTCGGCGATCCGCAATGCGCGTGCGCTTTCGCGGTCCGCAACACCCAGCGGATGCGAGTGCATGGCCACCATCTCCTCCATCTCGTTCACGCTGCGTTGCAGGTTGGCCACGTGCTGGCCCACATCCCGCAGGTATCCGTGGACGACGAAGTAGCTGGTGAGCACGAAGGTGACATCGCCGGCCGTGGCTTGGCCGCTCCACCACAGCCACACGGCGCAGCCGGTCACGCTTGCACGCAGCACCAGCAATACGAGCTGCTGCATGCTGCCGCTCTGCGTTCCGCGTATCCAGTGCCGCAGCGTGCGCCGCCGCCACTTGCCCATCACTGTGGCCAGCCGCGCATCTTCGCGGCTCTCCGCGCCGAAGGATTTCACCACGGCATTGCACGTCACTGCATCCGCCATGGCGCCTCCCAACAGCGTGTCCTGTGCGTTGGAGAGACGAGCCGCCGGCGCGACGTAGTACAGAGACAGCGCAACCGAGAGCCCTACGTAGAGCACCGCACCGGTGCCCACGACTGCACCCATCGCCGGCCAGTGCCAGCCCAGCAGAATGGAGGAGCCGACGAGCACCAGCAGCGCCGGCAACAACGCCAGCAGCAGCGTATCGTTCATCAGATCCACGGCCCACATGCCGCGGGTCACGCGGCGCACGATGGAGCCGGCGAAGTTGTTCGCCTGCCAGTCCGTGGAGAAGCGCTGCACGCGCCAGAAGGCATCCCGTGCCAGGCGCGAGATCAGGCGCGATGTCAGATAGCAGATCGCCAGAAGCGAAAAGTACCGTCCTGCCACCAGAACCACACCCAGCGCGGCCATGCTGCCTAGCGCCCACAACGCAGCGTGCAGCGCCTGCACCTTTACGGCGTAGCCATGTGTGGCATGTGCTGCAACCGCATCCACCAGATGCCCGGCAAAGACCGGCATGAAGAGATCTGCCACCGTCGCCGTAAGCATGGCCGCCGACACACCCGCCACGAGCCACGCCTCGCGTCGCCAGTGGCGGAGAAGAAACGTCAGAACATCTCGCATTGCGTGATTGCTTCGAGAGGCTTCCATAGTTCACTCGCTCAAGTGAGGAACGGCCTGCAAGCCGATCCTCGGGAAAACCGCAGCGGTCGAGCCGCAACTTGAAAATGAGAGAGCCCCAGGGAAAACCAGACTCGATTCTGCTGAGCAGAAAGAGAAAGGCCCTGAGGCAGCGCCCCAGGGCCTTCGCGAAATGCTGACGAAGACGCTAAGTGCGCTCCACTTCCTTCAGACGGGCAGCCTTGCCACGCAGCCCACGGAGGTAAAAGAGCTTGGCGCGACGGACACGGGCCGAACGAATCTTCTCGACCTTGTCCACCACCTTCGAGTTCAGCGGGAAGATACGCTCCACGCCTTGACCGAAGCTCATCTTGCGGACGGTGAAGGATCCCTGCGGACCATGCTTCTTGGCAATCACGATGCCTTCAAAGGCCTGCAGACGCTCCTTTTCGCCTTCCTTGATCTTTACCTGCACGCGTACCGTGTCGCCGGGGACAAAATCGGGAAGGTCCGTACGCTGGAGCTTCTCGGCAAGACGCTGCATTACTGGATGGATTGACATGACAATTTCCTAGGGATTCGTTCGAACTTCTAGTGTACACAACTTCGCCCGGATTCGCATCTCGAAGACCCTCAAATGGGAGAGCCTCAAATGCGAGAGAATGACACTGCGCTTCGAGCGCATCGGTATGAGATTCCTGAAGGCCCTGACCTTAGTTTACTTCCTTGCCCTGGGAACACTCGCCTTGGCGCAGGCTCCCGCGCCTCCCGTGCAGACCGGGACCGTTTTTCACGCGGGCACGACTCTCGTGCTTGTTCCCGCGCTGGTACGAACCAAAAAGGGCGAACCGGTTTTCACCCTCACTGCCGATGACTTCGTGCTCACCGACGACGATGCGCCGCAGAAGCTCTCGCTTGAGCAGGACACCGATAGCGAGCCGTTAGCCCTGGTGGTCGCCGTGGAAATCGGAGGCGCGGGCGCTCGGCACCTCGATGACTATCGCAATCTTGGTTCCACGATTGAAGCACTGGTAGGGAACGTCTCCCACCGGGTGGCGATTGTTGGCTTCGACAGTGAGCCGCGCTTGCTCGAGGGTTTCACATCCGATCTGAGCGCCACCGCCGCAGGTCTGCACGATCTCGAATCTGGAGACAGCGGAGCGGCAATCCTCGATGGCCTCAAATTTTCCGTCGACCAGTTGCAGAAGCAGCCCCCGCAATACCGCCGGGCGATTCTCCTGCTTAGCGAAACCGTGGATCACGGCAGCAACATCCCTTTGGAAGACGCAGTCCGTGCGGTCAGCGATACGAACACGGTGATCTATAGCTTCGCCTTCTCGTCGACAAAGTCCACAGCAGGGCATGAAGCAAGCCAGTTCTCCGACGACCAGCATCCCGGACCGCCCGGCGGATGCTTTGCCAACGATCCGAATGCTGACCCTTCAGAAAAAAAAGGGAAGGCAGAGAAGACCTACGACTGCCTGAGCCTGCTCGCACCGCCGTTGCGCTTGGCGAAGATCGCGGCCTTGATTGCCATGAACAGCATGCGCCAAAATGCATCCGAGACAGTGGCGCACCTTACGGGCGGCGAATACTACACGTTCAAAGACCATCGGAGCTTGCAAAAGGACATGCTGACCGTCTCCAATCATGTGCCCAATCGTTACGTTCTCAGCTTCCGTCCGGAGGCGCCGCACCCCGGCATACACACGCTCAAGCTGCGGCTAAAGGACTATCCCAAGCTGGAGATCACCGCACGCAGGAGTTACTGGGCGGAGGATGCAAGCACCGACGCACCATCTCTTAGTCATTAAGGGAGTTTTTCA
>DASQRJ010000076.1:0-11024 GCA_035642955.1 Acidobacteriaceae bacterium | reverse complement strand
GATAGCCGCCCATGTGCAACGGCGGCGCACTCAGGATGCGCTTGCTACCCGAACTCGTCCCCTCCGGATCGGGATAGTCATTCGGATAAACATCGATCAGCTTCACATCGAAATCCGAATCCGTGCCGCTCGAAGCGATCTTCAGCTTCGGCGAGATGGGCCCGGCAATGGTTACGTCCTCGGTGAGAGGATCGGTCTCGTACACCAGTACATCGGGCCGCGTCGAGGCAAAGCGCTGGTCCTCGACCATGTAGCGCTGCGGCACGGTATCCGTGACGTAAGGAACAAACGGCACCGGGTGCATCGGATCGCTCACATACTCGTCATAGCCCTTGCCGGCGTCACCCGCCGGCGCATCGAACGAAAGCTTGCCATCCGCATGGAAGTACAGCATCTTCGCCTCTACTCCAGGCGGCGGCCAGCTTGGGTATTTGCGCCACACATTGGTTCCCGTCTCGAACATATAGGCCTCTGGCGGCGCCTCGCCTTTGCCCTTCAGGTAGTACTCGAAGAACGGAAACTGGATCTCCCGGCGGAAGAACTCGCTGGTCTTTGCGTTGAAGGGAATGTCGCCAAGATGGTCGCCGTCGCCTCGTGCCCAGCCACCATGGACCCAGGGCCCTTCGACAATGGTGCTGGTCGTGCCCGGGTTCGCCTTCTCGATGGCGCGATAGGTGCGCCATGGACCGCTCAGGTCCTCCGCGTCATACCAGCCGCCCACCGTCATCACCGCGCAGTGCACATTGTGCATGTGCTGCGACAGATCGCGCGGCTTCCAGTAGCTGTCGAAAGTGGTGTGATACAGCTGGTCGGCAAACAACCAGTTCGACCCCTTCAAGTCGCGTGTATCCAGCAGCGAGGTCGGTGTGGCTTTCAGGTAAAACTCATACGAGTCCGGCGTTCCGAAGTCGAATTGGTCATGAGGCGCCTGCGCCGGCGTCATCGGTTCATCGAAGGGCTTGAAAAAAGTGTAGAAGCCGAAGTTCGCCGACAACATGAAGGCGCCGCCATGGTACGCATCGTCGCCCTCAAAAAGATTCGTCATGGGAGCCTGCGGGCTTGCCGCCTTGATCGCCGGGTTGGAGTCGATGATGCTGGCCGATGTATAGAACCCCGGATAGGAGATGCCCCAGATCCCCACCTTGCCATTGTTGTTGGGCACGTGCGCCAGCAGCCAGTCGACCGTGTCGCTCATGTCCGAGCTGTCGTCGATGTCCGTCTTGGACTTTTTGTCATCGATGTGCGGATGCATCTCCACGAACTTACCCTCGGACATGTAGCGGCCGCGCACATCCTGGTAAACGAAGATATAGCCGGCTTTTTCGAACTCATCCGATGGGCCCAGCTTTTCCGGGTACTGATCCTCGCCATAGGGCGCGACTGAATATGGCGTCCTATCGACCATGAACGGCCACGGCTGCGACTGTTCTTTCGGCACGTACACCGAAGTAAAGAGCCGCACCCCGTCACGCATGGGAATACGGTACTCATGCTTCGTGTAATGCGCCTTGACGTAGTTTTCCTGAGGCGTGTCTGGCTTTTCCTGTGCGGATACTCCATGCACTAAAACCAGGACAAGCGCCACCGTGCCGGCCGACCGAAATGTCATCAATTGTGTCTCCGAAGGAGGAAGCAGGCGATGCAGTGAACGATAGCATGCCACAGGCGAAGACAGCGAAGCCCGCCAGACTGTTTGGCGGGCCCGTTGTCACGCAAAAGCTGCGTCTCCAGTTAGGATCCGTTCGAGCACACCGAGAGCGACGCATTGTGAAAGCTGAACCATCCATTCGCCGAGGTGCTGGCCGGTGCACCGAAGTATGGCAACATGACCAGGTCCTGGAGATGGTAGGTGAAGCCGTTCTGCGTGTACGCGTAATCGCCGAAGTTCGCCGTGTTCTCAAGCGGATCCCCGACCTCCAGAATGCCGCAGGGCGTCTGGTTTCCGTTCGGATTTGCCACCAGCGGATCATCGGCCCACTCTCCGATCTCGTGCGAGAGCGCGGAGACATCCTGTGAAAAATCGCCCGGGTGATCGACATAGGTGGCTTCAGCGTATGCCTGAGGATTGCTGGAGTTGCCTTCTGCAGAGTGATAACCGCCGATGCAGCAGCTTCCGCCCTGTGTCAGATACACGTCGTAGGTCAGGAAGATGGGGAGAGCGTTCGGCTGAATTCCCTCCGCTGCAATGATGTTCGGCAGCTGGGCGTCGAACCAGTTGATGTCAACCAGGCCTGCGGTAAAACCAAACGGCGAGCCGGTCTTGCCGTAGTTGGTGGGCGCGGTCAGCGTCACCTCGGACACCACCGTCGGATTGCCGAGCAGTAGATGCGAATTCGTGTGGCTGCTGACAGTTCCCCAGAAGTTGGCGCGCTGGAAGGCATCGATATACTGCGTCGTGCCAACATCGATGGAGCCCAGTTTGTAGTCGATGCTCGACGTGAACAACGGCGAATCTACCGTGTTCTGCGTCACCGAATTGCCATTGGTCAGCACGTGCGAAGGGTCAAACGTGCTCTGCCTGCCCTTTCTGCCGACAACGATCTTCACCGGGATGATGTAGACCGGAACAGACGCAGAGGTGTTCGAGGAGGGCGCGGCGCCAACCATGTTGTAGGTGTAATTGGTTCCGTTGTAACTGTACGAGCCGTTCCACGTCTGCAAAGACAGCGTAGACGCACGCGGTATCACCTGCTCCGAGTAGAGACGCGCAGGCAGCATAGTGTATTTGCCCTTAGGCGCTTGCGCGGCGGCAGCATCACTGGAGGCCTGAGCCAGTGACACGAGGGGGATGCTGGCTGCGATTGCAAGAACCGCAGATATCCTTAAGGAAATCTTCATCGTAGGGGATGCTCCTGATTAGGTTGCGAAGGATCTCGCTCGACGTCCGCCGGACGGTCGGGTCAGGCGGACGCAACTTTGTAAGCTCCCCATCTGCAAAGATCAAGGGCGCTATTACAAAAATGGTGGCGATCTGTGGAAATCTACTTTTAGTTACCGGCGCGGTAATAAATCAGTTAATAGTGCTCCGCAGGTGGTTGGGGAGCTTTATAGCGGGCAATAGAACAAGGCCGGCGTTCGCCGGCCTTGTGTTCGCTATGCTGCGCCGGAGCTAATTCGAGCCGCTCTCCTTGGCATCCATGCGTGCCTGCGCATCGTGCATCAGCTCGTTCGCGCGCGCATACTGCTCGGCATCTTCCCCGGCCTGGTCCCACATCTTCTGGCCGCGTTCATATTCGCGCTGCGCCATCGATGCGTCGATCTCCTCCGGCTTCTCCGCACTTTCCGCCAGGATGGTGACACGGTTGGGAAGCACCTCGGCAAAGCCCCACGCCACGTAGTAGCGATCGTGACCGCTGCCGCCGCCGTGAATGGTCACCAGACCGGTGCCCAGCTCCGTGAGCAGCGGCGCCGCGCCGTAGAGCACCTCGAGATAGCCGGTGCGGCCGGGCAGCTCCACCGCGTCCGCGGCCGTGTCTACCAGCTCGCGGTCCGGAGTGACCAGCCGCACCTGCAGCTTGCCGGCTTGTTCCTGATCGGCCATGGTTAGGCGTTTGTCTCCTGCATCTTCTCTGCCGCTTCCAGCACGTCTTCGATCGCGCCCTTCATGTAAAAAGCCTGTTCGGGAATGCTGTCGTGCTTGCCTTCGATGATCTCCTTGAACGAGCGCACCGTGTCCGCAACCTTCACGTACTTGCCCGGCGCACCGGTAAAGACCTCGGCAACGTGGAAGGGCTGCGACAGGAAGCGTTGCACCTTGCGTGCGCGCTTCACTGTCAGCTGGTCCTCTTCGGAAAGTTCGTCGATGCCGAGGATAGCGATGATGTCCTGCAGGTCCTTGTAGCGCTGCAGAATGCGCTTCACACCCTGCGCGACGTCATAATGCTCCTGTCCGACCACACGCGGTGTAAGGATGCGCGAGGTGGACGCCAGCGGATCCACCGCGGGATAGATACCCAGCTCCGACAATGGACGCGAAAGCACCGTGGTTGCGTCGAGGTGAGCAAAGGTGGTGGCTGGCGCTGGATCAGTCAGATCGTCCGCGGGCACATAGATAGCCTGCACCGAGGTGACGGAACCGCGCTTGGTGGAGGTGATGCGCTCCTGCAGCTCACCCATCTCCGTAGCAAGGTTTGGCTGATACCCCACTGCCGAGGGCATGCGGCCCAACAGCGTCGAGACCTCCGAGCCAGCCTGGGTGAAGCGGAAGATGTTGTCGATGAAGAGCAGCGTGTCCGCGCCCTGCTCATCGCGGAAGTACTCCGCGATGGTGAGGCCGGTCAGCGCCACGCGCAGACGCGCACCTGGCGGCTCCGTCATCTGGCCATAGACCAGCGCCGCCTTCGACTTCTCACGATTCTTGGTATCGATCACGCCCGATTCCTGAAACTCGAGCAACAGGTCGGTGCCCTCACGCGTGCGTTCGCCCACGCCGGCGAAGACCGAAACACCGCCATGTTTGGACGCGACGTTGTTGATCAGCTCCTGGATGACCACGGTCTTGCCTACGCCGGCTCCGCCAAAGAGACCGATCTTGCCGCCCTTCAGGAATGGCTGGATCAGGTCGATGACCTTCACGCCGGTCTCGAACATCTCCTCCGAGGTCGCCTGATCTTCGAAAGATGGCGCCTGGCGATGAATCGGCCGCATCTCCTTGGAGGAGACCGGACCAAGCTCATCCACCGGGAGGCCGATCACATTGAGTACGCGCCCCAGCGTGGCCGTCCCTACCGGGACGGTGATGGGGCCACCGGTGTCGACCACCTTCATCCCCCGCACCATGCCTTCGGTCGATTCCATCGCCACGCAGCGCACGCGGCCTTCGCCGATGTGCTGCTGCACTTCCAGGATTACGTTGATCTCCGACGGAACCGTGAAGCCTTCACTCACCACGCGGAGCGCCTGGTAGATAGCCGGCATCGTCGCCTCGTCGAACTGCACGTCGACGGCGGGACCGGATATCTTCACTACTTTACCGAGGTTTTCCTTGCCCGATTTCTGTAAGCCCCGATACTGTGCGCCTTCGTCCTGCCCCTCGCCCATGCCCAGCACGGCGTCGTGATGCGTCTCATTCATCTGTGCCATAACTTTCCTTACAGAGCGGCGGCGCCGCTCACAATCTCGATGATCTCTTTGGTGATGGCAGCCTGGCGCACGCGGTTCATGGTCAGCGTGAGCGAGTCAATCATCTCCGAGGCATTGTTGGAGGCCGAATCCATGGCCGTCATACGCGCTGCGTGCTCGGAGGCGACCGACTCCAGCATGCCGCGATAGAGCTGAGTCGCAACGAAGCGCGGCAGCAGGCTGCGCAACATCTTTTCCGGCGGTTGCTCGTAAATGTAGTCGACGTCCGCAGTGCCGAACTTTTCCGCTTCCTCGTCGGCCTCGTGCGTATCCGGCTCTTCCAGGCTCACGCCGGCAGTCAATGCGGCATGGCCCGCTCGCTCGCGCTCCTCGACGCTTGGGGCGTCGGCCTGAGCGATGGCGTGCTGGCCAGGCTCGGCCAGAGGCACCAGCCGTTCCACCACCACGCGCTGCGAAATGACGGAGCGGAACTCGTTGAAGACCAAGTACGCCGCGTCGATCTCGCCATCCACGTAGCGGTCCACGATGTCCTGACCGATTTCGGCTACCGCCTCGAAGCGCAACTTTTCCAGCATACCCGGATGGTCGCCCGTGACTTCTATCGGCGAAGAGCGCTCGCCGCGCTGCCGCACCAGCGGTCTCTCTTCCAGTTCGCTCTCGAGCGACATGCCCTCCGACTCGGTCAAGGAAGGCTGCTCGTCATTCGAGGATTCATTGGTCACTTTCGCCGCGGGATAACGGCGGCGAAAGAGATCGCGCGCCTTGCGGCCAATGGTTTCGATGTCGACGTTGCGGCCCTGTTCGCCGTTTTGCGCGGCAATGAAGCGGCTGGCAGCCTTGATGATGTTGGAGTTGAACGCGCCGGCAAAGCCTTTATCGCCGGAGACGACGATGAGCAGCACGTTCTTCTCTTCGCGCGGCACCAGCAGCGGATGCCGTAGCTCGCCGGTCTTCGGGTTATACACATCGATGCGGCGCATCAGGGAACGGATGACGCTGGCCATCATCTGCGCATAGGGCCGCGCGGTCACGGCGCGCTCCTGCGCACGACGCAGCTTGGCCGCGGAGACCATTTTCATGGCCTTGGTGATCTGGCGTGTGTTCTTCACACTCCGGATGCGCCGTTTCAGATCAAGGACGTTTGCCATTGCTCACTAGGCCTTCGCGGCAACTTCCTTCTGCTGCGTGTCTCCAGCGGCTTTCTTCTTGTCCTCCGGCTTCTTATCATTTCCGTCCAGCGGCTTCACGGAGGACTCTTTCAACTTCGCCTCCTGATGCTCGGCAAGGTAGCTTTCCTTGTACTCCTTCAATGCCGCCTTGATGCGGTTCTTCAAGTCATCGTCCAGCGTTTTCTTCTCGATGATGTCCTTCAGAAGCTGCGATTGGGCGGAGTCGAGATACGTGTACAAGCCATCCTCGAAGCCGCGGATGTCTTCTACCTTCAGGTCGTCGAGATAGCCGTTGGTTCCGGCGAAGATAATGACCACCTGCTTTTCGGTCGGCAGCGGCGAGAACTGCGGCTGCTTCAGCAGCTCGGTGAGGCGCACACCACGGTTCAACTGGTTTTGCGTCACCTTGTCCAGGTCGGAGCCGAACTGCGCGAAGGCGGCCAGCTCGCGGTATTGCGCCAGATCCAGCTTCAGCGTGCCGGCAACCTGACGCATCGCCTTAATCTGCGCCGCGCCGCCGACGCGGCTCACCGAAAGGCCCACGTTGACGGCCGGACGCACGCCGGAGTTGAAGAGATCCGTCTCGAGATAGATCTGGCCATCGGTAATCGAAATCACATTCGTTGGAATGTACGCCGAAACGTCGCCTGCCTGGGTCTCGATGATGGGGAGCGCCGTCAGCGATCCGCCGCCCTTGGCATCGCTCAACTTCGAGGAGCGCTCCAGCAGACGCGAGTGGAGATAGAACACATCGCCCGGATACGCCTCGCGCCCCGGCGGCCGGCGCAGCAAAAGCGAGATCTCGCGGTACGCGACCGCGTGTTTTGAAAGATCGTCATAGATCATCAGCGCGTGCTGGCCGTTGTCCCGGAAGTACTCGCCGATCGCGGTCGCGGCATAGGGCGCCAGGTATTGCATCGGCGCGGGCTCGGAGGCGGTCGCGGCCACCACGATGGTGTAATCCATCGCCCCGTATTCTTCCAGCGTCTTCACCACCTGCGCGACAGACGAACGCTTCTGCCCGATCGCGCAATAGATGCAGATCAGGTTGTTCTTCGCATTGTTGATGATGGTGTCCAGCGCCACCGCTGTCTTGCCCGTCTGACGGTCGCCGATGATCAGCTCGCGCTGGCCGCGGCCAATCGGGATCATGCTGTCGATGGCCTTCAGTCCGGTCGCCATCGGCTCGCGTACCGGCTGCCGGTCGACGACGCCGGGAGCCAGCCGCTCCACGGGATAGTCCACGGTATTCGCAAGCGGTCCCTTGTCGTCAATCGGCTGGCCCAGAGCATTCACCACGCGGCCCACCAGCGACTTCCCCACCCCGACGCTCATGATCTTTCCCGAGCGCTTTACCTGATCGCCTTCGCGCAACTCGGTATAGTCGCCCAGCAGCACCGCGCCCACTTCGCTCTCGTCGAGGTTCATGGCCAGACCGGCTACGCCATGCGGAAATTCGATCAGCTCGCCAGCCATGACCTTCTCCAGGCCATGGATGCGCGCAATCCCGTCGCCCAGCGTGATGATGGTGCCCACCTCGTCGACGTGCATCTCGGAGTCGTAGTTCTGGATCTGCTCACGCAGCAGTTGTGTGATTTCGTCTGCCTTGATCTGGGCCATGCCTATGTCGTCTCTCTGTTGTGTCTCGGAAAATTGCGTCTGTCTGTCTGGTGGCGGTTGCGTGGATTCTGTCTCGCGTTAACCCGCCATCAGTTCCTGCTTCATGCGGTCCAGGCGTCCCCGCACCGAACCGTCGTAGATGGTGCTGCCGATGCGCACCACTGCGCCGCCCATCAGGCCATTATCCTCTCGAAAGCGGGCCCGCACACGCGAGCCGGCCAGCCGAGCGACCTGCTGCTCCATCTGGTAGCGCTCATCGGCATCCAATCGGCGTGCGGAGATGACCTCTACCTCTGAGATGCCCTGCCGCCGGTCTACTTCCGCTCGAAACTCGGTGACAATCTCTTCGATCGCGTTTATCCGGTCATGCCGCAGCAGCACCGCCAGGAAGTTCCTCACCTCGCGGCTCAGGTGGAGGCGCGGCGTCAAGGCGTCGATCACCCGAATGCGCACGTCCGCAGCCAGGGCGGGATTGAAGAGCGCCTGACGCAGATCCTTACTCCCTTCCAGCGTGGAGAGGAACTCCTGCAGCTGCGCGTTCACCTGATCGGTGGGAATGTGGCGGCCAAGGATCACGTCGACGAGGGCGCGTGCATAGCGCGCGGCAAAGTCCGCCATCAGTTCCGCCCTCCCCGGCTGCCGTTCGCGCCGAGGCTTGCGGCAAATTCCTGGATCAGAGTGCGATCGTCCCCCTCGGTAAGGCGCAGCCGGGAGCTCGCACGATCCACCGCCAGCTCGGCGGCAAAGCGGCGCAAGCGGCGCTCCGCGGCAGCGCCCGCGGCGGCGATCTCCTGCTCGGCCGAAGCAACGATCTTCTGCTTCTCGTCTGCCATCGCCTGCTTCAGGCGGGTTTCGTCATTGGCGCTATCGCGCTCGGCCTGCCTACGCACGGCCGCAATTTCCTCGTCCAGGTGACTCAGCCGCTCTTCAACACCCCGCAGCCGCTCCTCCGCCTTCTCGGTAGCGACGCGCGCTTCCACAATCTGCCGGTCCAACTGCTGGCGCCGGCTGCGGAAGGCTTTGGGCAGACCGGTTGCCACGAAGTAGCCCACAAACGCGAACAAGATAGCCGCGTTGAGGGCCCAGAAGAATCCCGATGCAGCATCTGGGGACAGATGAAGAATCCTGGCGAAGGCGCCCACCGGCTTGGAGTGCTTGAAGACGTACTCCTCGTCTTCCTGCTCCGCTCGGGCCAGATTCTGAGACCTGGCGGCATTGCTGTCGATGAAGCTGCTATCGCTGGGCGGAGGAGGAGCGGGCGCGGCGGTCTGGGCAGGCGCTGGGGCCTGGGCCGTGGACTGTCGCAGCGCCGGAGCCAGACAGGCGGCAAGCAGAAGTGTCGCGGCCAACGGCCGCAGAAGGAAGGCTCGCATCAGTAGGCGCTCCGGGAAACGCTGGCGGAACCGCCAGAGGAAGGCATGCCAGCGGCGGAGGGAATGAGAACCCGCAGAATCTCGGCTGCCAGCGCATCTGCCCTGCTGTCGAGCACATCGCGCGCCACGATGGCCTCCGCGTCCAGCTTCTCGCGTGCCCCGCGCACCGTCTCGTGAGCTGCATGGCGAGCCTCTTCCAGGATTCGGTCGCGCTCCCGCTGCATCGCCAGCATGCGCTGCTCCCGGGCGTGGAAGATCTCCGCGCGGGCCGCCCGCAGCTTTGCCTCGTACTCCTGAGCCCGTGCGTCCGCCGCGCGAATAGCTGCCTCCGCCCGCGCCATCGCACCGGTGGTGCGCTCTCGCCGCTCCGCCAGCACTTTTATCAGCTGTGCATGCACCAGCAGCCGGTAGGCGGCCAGCAACAGCAGAAACAGCACAGCCGTGGGCACAGCCCGCAGGAAGAGATCGGCCAATTGATGGAGGATAAGGTCCAATGCAGTCCTCGAGGGTGCCATCCATCAGGATGGGAGATGGCGGCAAATACGTCTGGAATCTATGGTTCTAACAGAGCCGATTTTGGGGTGTCAAACCGCCGCGAAAAGCTTCAAATCAGCGACTTTCGGGTTCTGAACAATATCTCTGTATAGTTCTTGACCTCGCCCGGAATGAGGGTACACTGGTCTGTATCTCGACCTGATCCGGGTCTGCTGAACGCAGGGTCGAGGGGACGTAACACCGCTTCCCTTCCCCTGCAGCTCGGCACTTCATCCATCCATCGTCTTGCCTGCGCAGTTGCTCTGCCAGAATCGCCGGTATCGGCCCAATAGCGATGCCGGGCCTTCGACCACCATGGTGACGTCGCTGCCGGTGAAGGTGCGCTCCACAATGCGCGCACCGGCCCCCAGCGCCGCCAGCACCCCGCCCTCGCTTTGCGGCACCGTCATCGCACGTGTCTCCAGCGGATCGGCCGAGAGCGCCGCATCCATCCGGGCGAGCAGTTCCGGTATTCCTTCGCCGGTCTTCGCCGAAAGCAGTGTCACCTCCGCGCGGCCAGCCAGCCCCACGCGCTCTGTCTCCGGCAGAAGATCGCTCTTGTTCAGCACCTGAATCTGTTTCGTGTCCTTCACATCCAGCTCCGCCAGCACCCGGTCGACCTCGCGATGACGCTCCTCCCGCATCGGGCTCGCGGCGTCTTCTACATGAATCAGCACTTCCGCCTTCTGCACCTCTTCGAGCGTGGCGCGAAACGAGGTGACCAGCGTATGGGGCAGATCGCGGATGAATCCGACCGTGTCGGAGAGCAGGATCTTGCGCCGCGACGGCAATGTGAGCGCCTTCAGCTTGGGATCGAGCGTAGCGAACATGCGCGCCGACTCGAGCACGTCAGCCTTGGTAAGCCGGTTGAACAGCGTGCTCTTTCCCGCGTTGGTATAGCCCACCAGCGCAACCGTCGGCACCGGGACCGCTTCGCGGCGCTGCCGTTGCTGCCCGCGAACCCGGCGCACCGCTTCAAGATCGCTGCGCAGTTGCACCAGCCGCCGCTGAATGCGCCGGCGATCGGTTTCGAGCTTGGTCTCGCCCGGGCCACGGGTGCCGATGCCTCCGCCCAACTGCGACATGGCCGCGCCGCGTCCGGCCAGCCGCGGCAGCATATATTCAAGCTGCGCCAGCTCCACTTGCAGATGACCCTCGCGGGTGCGGGCATGGCGGGCAAAGATGTCAAGGATGAGTTGCGTGCGATCCACCACGCGAGCGGGCAGATCCTTCTCCAGATTTCGCA
>DASQRJ010000075.1:0-5565 GCA_035642955.1 Acidobacteriaceae bacterium | reverse complement strand
GACGTCAACCGCATGGTGGTGCACGTGCGCGACCTGCGGGAGACCGAGTTCGGGCGCAAGCAGATGGAACACCAGCTCTCCGACGCGGTAGTGCAGTCGATCTTTGAGCCGGTGATCGTGACCGATGCGCGCGGCCAGGTGTTAAAGCTGAATACCGCCGCGGAACAACTGCTGGGCGAGGCGGCAGAGGGCAGCATGGCGCTGGAGAACACGCCGGGAGGGCAGAAGATTCTGAAGGCGGTGCGGGATGCCGTCTCCATGCAGCGGCCGGTGGCGCATGAGGGCGAAGCGGCGCTGCTGCCGATGTGGATCGGGCAGGCGGAACGCAGCTACCGGCTGCGCACGACGCCGATTCGCGACCCGGAGGGCAAACTGCTGGGCGCGGTGAGCGTGCTGGAGGACGTGACCGAGCTGCAGGACCTGGACCGCTTCAAGACGCGCTTCATCGCGGTCGCCTCAGACAAGCTGCGCACGCCGCTGGAGCAGTTGCGGCTGGCGCTCTACTCCATCACGAATGGTTTCGCGGGCGAGTTGCGGCCGCTGCAGAACGACCTGATCCACGGGGCGCAGGAAGAGGCGGAGCGGCTGAACGATCTGATGACCGACCTGATCGATGTGGCGGAGCTGGATACGGGCAGCCGTGAACTGCGCATGGAAGCGGTGCGGCCGATCGATATCCTGCGCGATGCCGCGCTGCGCTTTCAGGTGGAGGCGCGGAAGCGCGACGTACAGATCCAGATCGAAGCCTTCAGCGATCTGTCGCCGATCTACGGCGACCGGCGAGCGCTCAAGAGCGTGATGGACAATCTGCTGTCGAATGCGCTGCGGTTCACACCGCCGAAGGGCACGATTGTGCTGCAGGCGGAGGAACAGAAGAAGCGCGTGCAGTTTTTCGTGCGGGATACCGGGATCGGGATCGAAGCGGAGCGATTGAAGCGGATCTTTGGGAGATTTGTGCAGTCGGGCCGCTTCACGGAGGATGCGCGTTCCGGCACGGAGGTGCGCGGCGCGGTGGGCAGCGCGGGACCCGATGGGACGGGGTTAGGGCTGGCGCTGGTGCGGCGGCTGATCGAGTTGATGAACGGCCAGGTATCCGTGGAGAGCCGTGTGGGACACGGCACGACCTTCAGTTTCACGCTGCCGCTGGCTCCGACGCGGTTCCCGCGCCACACGATCGAGGTGGGATAAGGTGAGCGAACCGACGCAGAGTCCCATGCCCGATCCGAAGCCGGTGACGGATATTCCGGATACGACCGCTCATGCGCTGCCGCCTGAACCGGCGAAGCTGAAGATCTATCTTGGCGCTGCGCCTGGCGTGGGCAAGACCTACCAGATGCTCGAGGACGCGCACCTGATGCGCAAGCAGGGCATCGACGTCGTGATTGGCTTCGTGGAGGCGCATCAGCGCGCCGACACCGAGGCGATGATCCGCGATCTGGAGATCATTCCGCAGCGCGCGATTCCCTACCGGTCGGTGGTGCTGCATGAGATGGATCTGACCGCGATCCTGGCGCGGCACCCGCAGGTCTGCATCGTGGATGAGCTGGCGCACTCAAACGTGCCGGGCTCGAAGAACCGCAAACGCTACGAGGATGTGCTGGAGCTGCTGGACGCGGGAATCGACGTGATGACCGCGGTGAACGTGCAGCATCTGGAGACGCTGAACGATGCGGTGTCGCGCTCATCGAACGCCGCCATCCGCGAGACGGTTCCGGACAGCCTGCTGAAGCGCGCGGATGAGATTGTGAACGTGGACCTGACGGTGGAGGAGCTGCGTTCGCGCCTGCGTCAGGGGAAGATCTATGCGCCGGAGAAGATCGAACAGTCGCTGGCGAACTTCTTCCGCAAAGGCAACCTGAACCTGCTGCGCGAGCTGGCGCTGCGCACCACCGCGGCGGAGGTAAGCTCCCAGGCGGCGGACTATCGGCGCTCGCAGGGGCTGGAACAGGCGCCGATTCCGGAAAAGGTGATGGTGTGCCTTTCACCGCGGCCGGGAACGGATCGTCTGCTGCGCGCCGGAGCGCGGATTGCTTCGCGTCTTTCGACGATCTGGTACGCGGTGCGGGTGGAGACGCCGGAGGAAGAAGCATCCGCCGATATCGAGGTCAAGCGGCGCATGGAAGAGTACCAGCGACTGGCGCGCGATCTGGGCGCGAAGGTGGTGGTCTTGAAGGACAAGAAGGTGTCGAATGCGCTGATCCAGTTTGCGAAGCAGGAAGGGATTTCCCACGTTGTCTTCGGACAGTCGGCGCGCTCACGCATGGATATTCTGCTGCGCGGTTCCGTCATCAACCGCTTCCTCGCCGAAGTGCGCGATGTCACGGTGCAGGTGGTACCGATGCAGAAGGAACGCCGGGAAGTAAAGTAACCATACTCAGCACTTACAAACCACAAGGAGAAAAGCAATGGCAGATGCAAACGTGACGATCACGGCAAGGCCCAACGGACCACTGCGGGTAGAGGGACCGATTCGCCTGATCGATGTGGATGGCACGGAGATCAACCTGGAAGGAAAACCAGCGGTGTCGTTGTGCCGCTGCGGGGCGTCGACGAGAAAGCCGTTCTGTGACGGGACGCACTCGAAGATCGGCTTCCAGGCGGCCGAGGCGGCAGTGGCCGCGGAACAGAGGGCTGCAGAGCAGAAGTAGAGCGCCGAGAAACCCGTCCGCACGATTCTCTTGACAAGCCGGGGCGTCCAGTGGAAGCTGACCGTGCCCGGCGCGGCGATGTTTCAGGAAATCCGAGCCCGCCGCGCGCAAAGGAGAACCACCAATGATAAGAACCAGCCGATGGATCCGGATCGCCTGTCTGCCCGTAGCCCTTGCTGCCACCATGCTGATGACGCATGCGAATGCGCAGACCGCGAAGGCGTCCAGAACTCCGGTGGCGAATTGCACGACGGCGACGACCGACCTGATCGACCTGAACTCTGCCACGCTCGATCAACTGAAGGCACTTCCGGGCGTCGGCGATGTGTATGCGCAGAAGATTGTCGACGGGCGGCCGTATACCAAGAAGACGGACCTGGTAACCAAGAAGATCGTCCCGGCTGCGACATATAAGAAGTTTTCCAGTAAGGTGATCGCGAAGCAGTCGAAGTAGCTTTGCCTAAGATGGGCCGCCGGCGGGACGATCCCATTTGCCGGCGGCCCTTTTTCTTTGGGGCATAATTGCGGGGGGCATAAATGGCGGGGGGCATAATGGCGGGATGCGATTGACTCGCCCGATGGGTCTGACTGTCCTGCTGCTCCCCGCGCTACTTTCTATTCCCGGACAACTGGCGGCGTCTCCGGTGAAACCAGCGTTCACCCTGGAGCAGGTGATGAGTGCACCGTTTGTCTCCGACATGACAGCGGCTCCGGCTGGCGCGCGCGTGGCCTGGGTTGCAAATGACCGGGGCAGGCGGAACATCTGGGTGGCGCTGCTTGGCGCTCACCCGAGCGCGCGGCAGATCACGCATTTCACCGAGGACGACGGACAAGAGATCAGTGGGTTGGCGTGGTCGGCCGACGGTGCGTGGCTGGCGTACACGCGCGGCGGCGATGCGGAGTGGCCGGAGCGTCCGGCGCCCAACCCGGCACTGCTGACTGCCGGGGTGAAGCAGGAGATATGGCTGATTTCCACGGACGGAGGAACGCCGCGCGATATCGGCGAGGGGCATGCAGCAGCGATCTCTCCGGTTGGCGACGTCATTGCGTACCTGTTGCACGGACAGATCTGGACGGTAAGTCTGAAAGATGCAGCTGCGAAGCCACAACAGCTACTTCAGGCGCGCGGCGAGGAGCAGGACCTGCGATGGTCGCCGGATGGCAGCGCGCTTGCGTTCGTGAGTGCGCGCGACGATCACAGCTTTGTCGGCGTGTATCAGTTTGCGACGAAGACGCTCGCATACCTGGCGCCGGGGACGTTTACCGACGGCGATCCGGCGTGGTCTCCGGACAGCAAGCATGTTGCGTTCGTGCGGCAGCCGCTGGTGTCGGGGTATGCCTCGCGCTGGATGCGCGAAGCTGCGCAGCCATGGTCGATCTGCGTGGCCGATGCGCAGACCGGCGAAGGCCGGGAAGTATGGCGCGCAGAGAGCGGCGCGGGAAGCATTTTTCGCGAGACCTCCGGAGCGAGCGAGTTGTGGTGGAGCGCGGAGGGAAAGATCGTCTTTCCCTGGGAGCGCGGCGGCTGGACGCATCTGTACGCGATGCCGTGGCAGGGCGGAACGGCCACACTGCTGACGCCGGGTGAGTTCGAAGTGGATCATGTTGCCTTCAGCCCGGATCGCAAGCGCATGGTTTATTCATCGAATCAATACGGCAGCGACCCGCTGGATCAGGACCGCAAGCATTTGTGGAGCGTGTCGCCTGAGGGTGATACTCCACTGGCGCTGACGCACGGTGATGGGATTGAGACAGAGCCGGCGATTGCTTCCGACGGGGAGGTTGCACTGGTGCGGATGGATGCGAGGATGCCCGCGCACGCCGCGGTGCTGGAGACAAGTGGGCCGCGCGACCTGGCGCCGCAGACGGTTCCCGCGGAGTTTCCGGCGGCGAAGCTGGTAACGCCGCAGCAGGTGATCTTTAACGCGGCGGACGGCATGCGGATTCATGGCCAGCTTTTTCTCCCCGCAGATGGGAAGGCGAAGCATCCGGCGGTGGTGTTCTTCCACGGCGGCTCGCGGCGGCAGATGCTGCTGGGCTGGAACCCGATGGGCTACTACTCGAACGCATATGCGATGAACCAATACCTGGTGAGCCGCGGCTATGTGGTGCTCTCCATCAACTATCGTAGCGGTATCGGTTACGGATTGAACTTCCGGCAGGCGCTGCACTTTGGCCCCGGCGGCGCGAGCGAGTACAACGATGCGATCGGCGCTGGGCTTTATCTGCGGAGCCGCGCGGACGTGGACGGAAAGCGGATTGGCGCGTGGGGCGGAAGCTACGGCGGATACCTGACGGCACTGGCGCTGGCGCGTGCCTCGGATCTGTTCGCGGCGGGCGTGGACCTGCATGGCGTGCATGACTGGAGCCTGGAGATCGATCTGTGGAAGCCTTCCTCCGATTTCACGTGGGACCGCGTTGCGGCTTCACGACTGGCGTGGGAGTCATCGCCGATGGCGGCGCTCGATACGTGGCGCTCGCCGGTGCTGCTGATCCAGGGCGACGATGACCGCAACGTACTGTTTGCGCAGACGGTGCGGCTGGCCAACGCACTGCGAGACCGCGGCGTCCCGGTGGAAGAGCATGTATTTCCCGATGAGATCCACGGCTTTTTGCTGCATCGCGACTGGCTGACGGCTTACCGGCTGGGGGCGGATTTCTTTGACCGGAGGCTGGCGGAGGCGGCGCAATAGGCCGCGGCTGCCAGGCAGCAAAAAAGCCCGTTTGTTGTGCCGCGGCGCAAGGCCTGTTAGTCTTTTCTACAGCATGACTTTCCGTCTGCACTGTCGCCGCTGTTGTTGTGCTTGTCCATCAAGCCACGGGTGGCAGTTCGCGCGCACTTAGTACCGCGACAAACTCTTCCACAAAGACACCCGTTGCTGATTCGCACGGGTTTTCTTCGTTTTGGCTGTCACTC
>DASQRJ010000074.1:0-3168 GCA_035642955.1 Acidobacteriaceae bacterium | reverse complement strand
CTTGCGAAGTCCATCGATAAGGTCTTCGACCAGCTCCGGATCCCACCACTTCGCCAACTCCTCGCGCGCCGCCAGCGCAAAATCCGGTCGCAACGTCAGCAGCGCCTGTACAGCATTGCGCGCAGCATCCGTCTCGCCGAGCTGCCCGTAGGCCGCGGCCAGTGCCACATTCGTACGCCAGAAACGCGGCATGTTGATCTTCCGGCCGATCTCCGCCGCGCCCCGGTAATCGCGCCTGCGGTAGGCATCGAAGAGGTGGGCGAACCAGTACCACCCCGGATGATGCGGATTCAGGCTCCTCGCCCGCTCCGCCAGCGCGCAACCGCGCTCCCACTCGCCGGAATATGCAACCAGGAAACCGAGATACGCGATGGTGAATCCGTCCATGGGGTTGCGCGCCATCGCCCGCTCGGCCGCGCCCCGGAAGGCCTCGATCTCGTGCCGGAAATACAGCACCGCAGCCAGTGCGTGATAGCCAAGATGATTGGAAGGATCGGCCTCAATCGCATGCTGCGCCGCCGCAAAGGCGCGTCCCAGAGGATCGGGACGCACGTTAAAACCGTGCGCGTACTCCTCCTTGTAGAGAAGCGACAGCATGGCCCAGCAGTCCGCGTGGCCCGGCGCCAAATGGACCGCCCGCTCCAGTGCCGCCGTCGTCGTGGCATGCTCCTCATTGGAAACGCGCTGGAAGTGCGCAAAGCTGCGCAGCACCGCCTCATACGGGCTCAACTGGTCGATATCCCTGGCCCGCAGAGCTTCGCTGATCGTCCGCGCTAAAGCGCCCCGCGCGTCGCCCACCGTGGAGACAATGCGGGGCGCCACATCGTCCTGCAGCTCGAAAACCGCTCCCGGCTTGAAGAGGCGCTCGTAGCTCTCCGCCCAGAGATGCGCGCCGGAAGCCGCATCGACGAGTCGCGCCGCAATGCGCAGTCTGGGCCCGGCCTGGGAAATCTCGCCCTCCAGCAGGTATCGCGCGCCAGGTTCTCTGTTCATAGGTCGAGCGCCTGCTGCGTCATCGGCGTATCGCGACATTGACGTGCTGGCGATCACGCGCAGATAGGAGAACCGTTGCAGCCCGGCCATGATCCCCTTGGACAAGCCCTCCGCCGTGGCCGCAACTTCAGCGTCAGCTCCGCTATACCCGAACGGCAATACCGTGACCCGGAACCCATCCTCAGCCGCAGCAGCGCCCGCATTGTCCTCTCGCGTGGCAAGGGGTGAACTCCCCGGTGAGATCGACCGTGCCTCCCGCTCCACCACCGCCATCGGAGCAATGAAGCGGTAGCCCCGCTTGGGAAGGGTCTCTACATAAAGCGGCTTCTCCGCGGAGTCGCCCAGGGCGTCGCGCAGCTTCATCACCGCCGTGTTCAGGCTGTGGTCGAAATCGACAAAAGTACCCGAAGGCCACAGGACGCTGCGCAACTCTTGGCGAGAGACGATCTGGCCGGCATGTTCCAGAAGAAAGACCAGGATGCGGAAGGATTGCTCTCGCACCTTGACCGGCCTGCCCCCGCGGCGCAGTTCACCCTCCGCCGCATCCACTTCAAAGACCCCGAAACGCCAAACACGCGCCGTGTTCCCGGGCCTTTCCACAGGAGTCACTCCTCTTCGCACGTCATGCCGTGGAGTCTAGCACCTCTCGGCTCCGCAAAGAGCGAATATTCCCCCAAGCATACGACTATCTAACCTGCTTACAAATCAACTACATCGCAGGCGATACGCGTTCGCTCTCCGAATTACCTCCAGTGCATGGCGGGAATCGCGGCCGGAGCGCAGGTTACGGAGCATCACAGCGGGGCCGGCGATTCCGGCGTCCGCAAATTCAAATTGGAGGACTCCCATGACACGCCAGACGCTTCGCGCCGCTATCCTCAGCAACCTGCTCTTCAGCCTTCCGGTCGCCGCTGGCCTGCTCGGCTCGGCAACCGCCGCCTCCGCTCAGACCAGCCTCAACGTCAACGTCCCTTTCGCATTCTCCGCGAATAACCACTATCTGCCCGCCGGCGAGTACCACGTGCAACGGGTGTCGGACTGTTTCCTGTCGATCCGCAACATCAAGACGGGAAGCGCCCTGGTGGTCATAATTCGTCCGGAAACGGGAAACGCTCTCGATAGCTACAGCCGTCTCGTCTTCGACCGCGAGGGAAACCAGAACTATCTGACCCAGGTCTGGACCCCGGACACCAACAAATACAGCCAACTGACGGTGCGTCCCAAGTTCAACCAGGAACTGGCGAAGGACGTCCCCGCGGGTTCAACCATTGAAGTCGCAGCAAAATAATCGACGACGGCTGCCCCCACATCTTGCTGCGAGATGTGGGAGCGCGTAGGGTTTCTCCACGGCAAGCGCGCATTACTACCGAATCGGGCTTTGCCCAGAAACCTGCCGGTTCACCCCGCCGGGATTGCTACACTAGAAAAAGAGCACACAAAAAGCCACGGATAAGCTCCGTGGCTTTTGCATTTTTTCGCAGACTCACTGACCGCGTAAGCCGTTTTTTAACACGAATTTAGCCGCAACCATTCCGGAATGATGTACTTACGAACCGGAGCGCAGTTTTGCACCATAAATCGTTCAAAAGGAGCCTCTAAACCCTTTGGCTGGACGAATTTGCCTCTAAGTCCTTTAGATCACCAAATTTAGCGACCGGACGGTAGCTAAAGCAGAGCATACAAAGAGCTTACAACCCACACCAGAAAGTCATGGGGAGGGGGTGGGGGTAACAAACCGGTTAACGCGCAAGGAAGCGCGACTCAGGAAAGCTGGTAAGTCGCAGGCGTGCTGTATCTATCGCCTCGTACCACTCATTCGCCGCCCGATGAAAGAAGCCGTACTCCGGCGGCCAGGGAGCGGCATGCATCCTCCACGCAATCGGAAAGTGCGCGAAGATCAGGCTCGCCCGCCGCAGATGGCTCGGTGAACTCACCACCTCGGCCGAGTGCCAGCCATGCGCCTTCATGATCTGGACCGAGTAGTACGCATTCTGGATGGTGTCATGCGCCTGCCCCTCTTCGATGACAGCATTCGCCGGAACGCCTTGGGCCTCTGCCAGTGCCGCCATCACGTGCGCCTCGACCAAGTGGTTATGCGCCGCCCCGCCGGTCATGATGATCCTCGGCGCCACCCCGGCCCGGTACTCGCGCACGCCTTCCAGCACCCGCTCCCGC
>DASQRJ010000073.1:0-5408 GCA_035642955.1 Acidobacteriaceae bacterium | reverse complement strand
GCAAATGCCTCGGACGGTCCCGCAGGCGCCTGATCCCTCACCGCCAGCCTACTGCGCGGCTTTCTTGGCAGCAGGCGCCGCCTTCGGCTGTTTCCAATAATCGGGCTCGGCCTTGGTCCATGCCTCCGGCGGATAGCTCATCTCCGGGCTGAAGGCGAAGAGGTTGGTCCATCGTGAATCGACACACGCAGCCTCGAGCTCGTCCAGCTTCTTCATGCCGTCCTCGCCCATCGCATCGGCAAACTGCTTGTCCGATGCCATGTCCTTATCGGCGTCGGTCAGCGACTTCAGCTTGATAACCGCAATGAACGTGTTGCCGCCTGGTCCATAGACCATTTGAAACATCGCCCAGTTGGCGTCCGGCACGCCTTTCTTGTAGCCCGCTTGCACCATCTTCACCAGCTCTTCCCACTCCCGCATATGGCCCGGACGAATCGAAAAGTGGATGATCTCCATGTAGCGGTCGCCCTGCAGGTTGCCTGTGTTCAAGCTGAGATCGTGACGCCGCGACCAGACGCTCTGATCGAACTCCGTGAGCAAATCGCCATCGGCGACATTCGCACGATCCATGGCGGCCGCAAGTGCGGCGTCCTTGTATACGCTCTTGGTCTCCTCTTCCCACGCTGACAGCGATGCGTACCCGCTGAAGAACAACACCCGAGACTCTCCGGAAAGCGCGGTCAGCGCCAGGTAGCGTGGCGTGGCTTTCGCGTTGGCCAGCGCACGGATAAATGCACTCTCGCTCTTCACATGCACGGCTCCGTTCTTGCCGGGCTTCAGGAACTCGCGCTGGATCACCAGAATCTTCGGCGGCCCATCGACACCGTTATCCTGCGCCCAGGTGGATGGAGTGTTCGCTGCAAAGAAACACGCCGCAAACAGAATTGCAGCAGATCGAACCATTTTGACAAGCGTCACCGTAAAGCCTCCTCAGGCTGACAAATCGATTTCAGGTCGAGCATTCGCATGGCACAGAGACAGTAGCTCCGCGCTGAAGATTTGAAATCGGGGGACAGAATCACTAGAGCCCGGGTGAGCCGGATAAGAAAGGAATTCGCTTGGGGAAACTGGAAGGATACTGCGCCTCACGTGCTGCCCTGTCAAGACATCAGCTCGATAGTCCGGGGCAACACATCTGACGTGAGATAACCTGTCTACACGAACAGAAGGACCAAGGTGCCATCCTTCGCAAAGCGAAAGGTGGAGACATCACAAAAACCAGTATCCGATGGGATGATGGGATAAAGTAGGTCACCCACAAATCCAAATTATGAGCGACCAAAGGGAGCGAATCTGGCAACACGCGCCGCAGGCGCAGCCGCAGGGACGGCCAGTCCTCACCATCAACAGCGGCTCCTCTTCTCTCAAGCTCGGCCTCTACCGCGCTGACGACAGTGATCCCACAAGCGAACCGCAACTCCTCTATCGCGGCGCCACCGACAACATCGGCAAACCCGGCGGCTCACTCACCATCACCGACGCCGCGGGCAAGACCATCCAGCACGAAGACGCTTCCCACGAATCGCAATCGAGCGCGTTTACCCACGCCGCTCAGGCACTTCAGCAGCTCAGCGGCACTTCGCCTGATGCCATTGGCCACCGCATCGTCCACGGCGGCCCGCATCTGCGCCAGCACTGCCGCATCACCCCGCAAGTACTCGACACATTGCGCAGCGCTGTTCATTTCGCGCCGCTTCACATTCCGCCCGCGCTCGCCCTCATCGACGCCGCGACGAAGCTCTATCCGCAGGCGGCCGCCTTCGCCTGCTTCGACACAGCATTCCACACCACTATGCCGCCCGAAGCCTTCACCTACGCCATCCCCGCACGCTTTCGTGAGCAGGGCGTCCAGCGCTACGGTTTCCACGGCCTCTCATACGAGTCCATCGTCGCGGCACTCACGGCCACCGTTCCCGCGCGTCCCTTCCCTGCACGTCTTGTGGTCGCACATCTCGGCAACGGCGCCAGCCTCTGCGCCATCGCCAATAGCCGCTCAGTCGACACCTCGATGGGCCTCACGCCCACCGGCGGCATCCCCATGGGCACCCGCTCCGGCGACCTCGACCCCGGCGTCGTCCTCTTCCTCGCGCGCAGCGGCAAGCTCAACAATGATGCCTTGGAATCTCTCCTCAATCACGAATCCGGATTAGCCGGACTGTCGAGTGGGGCGCACGCGCCCGGAATCTCAGACATGCGCGAGCTCACCGCCGCTGCAGATCGGAGTTCAGATCAGGGCTCCGCCGCAGCAAGTCAGGCCATCGCCATCTTCTGCCGCAGCATCGCCAAGACCGTCGCCAGCTACGCCGCCGTCCTCGGTGGCATCGATGCGCTGGTCTTCACCGGCGGCATCGGCGAGCACTCTGCACCGGTGCGCGAAGCGGTCTGCCGCCGGCTCGCCTTTCTAGGCATCGCGCTCGATGCGGAGGCCAATCAGCGCCACTCGAGCGTCATCTCGCAGCAGACCAGCCCCATCGCGGTCCAGATCATCTCTGCCGACGAAGACGGCCGCATCGCCCATCACGTCGATCATCTGCTGGCGCAATAAGCTACCAAAATCCATGCGTGCAAATCGCTAATCTGGAAACTTCGCAAAAAAGACTCACGGTTTCCGCTTGCTCGGGCTGGATTTTTTCGCCGTTTTCTTTGTCTCTGTCCTTTTTGCTGAAGATTTGCTCTCGGGCACAGGTGCGCTCGCCCCATCTCGTGGACCAACGGATTTCCCTTTGGCTTTGCTGAGAATCTTGACTGTTGCTGTCTTCCGAACCTTCCGTGAGGACGCTCTTGCATCCGGCCCCTCGCTGGCTCGACCCGATCGCGATTCCGCCGCCAGCAGCCGATCTAGACGATATCCCACATCCTTTGCCGCCTGTCGGGCGCGGTTCACTGCCGCGGAACTCTGCTGCGCCGCGGCTCGCTGTTCCGACGGTGTCGCAGCAACCAGCGCCGGCAACTGAATCCACCACAGCAGCTCTTCGTGACTTTCCTGGTTGAAATAGCGCACAGCGTCGGAGTCGTGCGTTCCGGTAAGCCACTGCACATCGCTGTCCTGCCATTCCCGATGTGAGAGATGTGGCGAGAGTGGCTCGGCGCGATGGAGCAGGAAGCGCACGCGCGCCGCCGCTCTCCACCCGTCTTCTCCACTCAAACCCAGCGTATGGAAGGTATCCGCCAATGCCTGCCGCAGCCGCAGCTGGTCAAACATGGACAATCCGTCGAGGTGCAAGCCACGCAACAGCGACCATGCCAGCACCGGAGCCCACACTGCCGTCCCGCTGGTACCTGGCGAATCACTCGGCAGCACCTTGCGTGCGGTCTCAGGCCATGGTTTGGGAAAGAGCGCCTCATAACGAGGCAGCGCCAGCGTCGACACCAGCAGCGTGCCGTGATCGCCATTCCCGTCACTCTTCGTGATGACCAGCTCGCCGGCTCGCTCGATCTCCAATTGCTTCGCAAATCTATGGAATCGGTTCCCACGCTCGATAAACGGCTTCACGGCTTCGAGAATGCGCTTCTCGCGTTCGCGTACCGCGATGGCGCCTGACGCCTCCATCTCCGCCGCATCGATGATTTTGGCAAGGATTGCCGGTTCAAGCGCGGCACGCAGCGCATCGTGCAGCGGTTGCAACCGCAATTGATCGAGCGCTTCGTCGAGATTGGGAACCCCCGCACCATGCAATGAATCGTGCAGCCTGTCCCAGGGGTATTCACGGCTTGCCCGCAGCTCGCGCCAATGCAGGAAAACGTGATACTTGTACGCGTTCAGATGGACGGAAAAGCCCGTTTGGTGCAGATCGGAGGCACGTCGTAGATATTCGAGGCCGTTACTGACATCGCGGAATGCAAAAATGACGTCGTGATCGGTTGTCAGATTCAGGCCATCCTGCAAGGTTCGCTGCCGCAATCCACCGCTGGCCTTGTCGATGAATCCGGTGGAGTGGTGAACGGTTCCCCGCGTCTCGCCATAGCGATTGTGATAAATCACCAGAGCCCGCTGGCCGCCGCGAGCATTTGAATACGCATACACGTTCTCGTCGACGGTTCCGTCTTCCTTCCAGAAGTCGTAGAGCAAGAAGTTATCGCTCTCGGCGAAGAGCCAGCGGCTGTGCAGCAACGGCGCGATCTCCCGATTGTGCCGGTCGATGAGTCCCTGGTTGGGGGTCTCGTCGTAACGCGGCCGCTGATATTCCATCCCGTACTTTTCGGTGAAACCTTCAACCTGTCCGTGGCCGAACATTGGCAGCCCAGGCAGTGTCGCCATCAACGTCGCTACACCGAAGCACTTGTCGCCCGTGCCGAACTGGTCGATCGCCGTGCGCTCATCCGGATTGCTCATGAAGTTGACGTATCTCTTCATGATGCCGGGATCGAATTCCATCGTCTGCTTCAGCAATCCGCGATAGTGCTGGTTATCCTCGTCGCGCAACAGGTTCATGAACGCGCTGTTGTACACGCGGTGCATGCCGAGGGTGCGAACGAAATAGCCTTCCATCATCCAGAAGGCCTCTGCCAGTAGAAGCGTCCCCGGCACCTCAGCCGCCACGCGATCCACCACCTCGCGCCAGAACTCCACCGGGATGCGCGCATCAAATTCCGGCGTCGGCATGCTGTACTCAGCGCGCGATGGAATAGCGCCGCCCGCTCCGGGCGCCGGATACCATAGCCGCTGGATGTGCCGCTTCGCCAGCGTCATCGCGGCGTCGAAGCGGATGATGGGAAAGAGACGCGCCACGTGCAGAATGGTCTGGATCACCTGCTCGCGAACCGCGGGATTCAGATAGTCAAGCTGTGCCGTGTCGTTCCAGGGAAAACTGGTGCCGTCGTTGCCGTGATAGATGTAGCGCGTATCGCCCGTCCACTTGTCACGGCGTTGAAAGACCACCGCAGCGTCCGACTGCTCGTAGTAGTGGTCTTCGATCTTGATCTCGACGCGGCCGTCACCCGATAGATCGGGGCCATTGAAGCTGTAGGCCGGATACGGCGAATCGTATCGCGAGAGAAACCACTCCGGATGCTCGATCACCCAGGTTGAATCGATTCCCATATGATTCGGCACCATGTCGCTGGCAAGCCGGATGCCGAACCTCCCGGCCTGGTCGCGCAGCCGGATGTAAGCGTCGTAGCCGCCCAGATCGTCGGCGATGCGGTAGTCATAGAGCGAATAGGCTGATGCGACGGCATCCTCTTTCCCGCAAAGGTGCTTGATGGTGCGCGAGGCGCGGCTTCGTTCCCATAGCCCGATGAGCCAGAGCGAATTCATGCCGCGATTGGCCAGCGTGGACAGTTCTTCGTCAGGTATCTGATCCAGCCTGGTTATGGCGCGTCCGTAACGCCTGCTCAATTGCGCAAGCCACACGTAGGTGCTCTTCGCGATCAGGACCGTGCTCGGCATCCAGTCCTGATCGGGGCTG
>DASQRJ010000072.1:0-5694 GCA_035642955.1 Acidobacteriaceae bacterium | reverse complement strand
CAGGTGACGAACGCACACGGACACGCAACCCGAGCCCTGACTGGCGACCTGGCCGCCCCTCCCGCTCTGATGGAGAAATGGCGCCGTCGCGCGCTCATCTTCGGGGTGGTCTTCACCCTCCTGGCGGTGGTGCTGGTGGTGCTGGCCCAGGTCATGGAGAACGATGGGTTCCTTCATCTGCTCACCTCCTGGCTGATGGGCGCCGTGCTCTGCTGGGGTTTTGCGCTCGGCGGGCTGGCATTACTCATGGTGCAGTATTGCTCTGGCGGCAAGTGGGGACTGCTCATCCGCCGCCCGCTCGAAGCCATGAGCCGTACCTTGTGGCTTACGGCACTGATGTTCCTGCCCATCCTGATCTTCATGAAGAAGCTCTACCTCTGGGCGCGTTATAGCAATCCATCCGAGGTAGCGCAGGCGCTGAGCCAGGGCCTCATCGACAAGGGCCAGGCGCACGCTCTCAATTGGAAGCACCCCATGCTCAGCCCGGTCAGCGTCTGGGTGCAGATCGTTGTTTGCTTTGTCATTTGGTCAGGGTACACATTCGTGCTGAACCGCCAGTCTTTACGGCGCGATGCCGATCCGAACCCCAATGTTCCGTTCTGGCAGAAGCGGTTTGAGAACATCAGCGGATTCGGCATCGTGGTCTATGCGCTTACCCTCACCGTACTGGTGATCGACCTGGTGATGTCCACCAACATCACATGGTTTTCGACCATGTATGGCCTCAATTACCTGGTCGCGCAGGGCTACGCGGTGCTGGCCCTCTCGGTCGTTACGGTTGTCAGCCTCTCCAAGGCGGAGCCGATGAAGACGATCCTCCGGCCCACTGAGCAGCACGATCTGGGCAAGCTGATGTTCGCCTTCGTCATGTTGAACATCTATCTCAATTTTTCCCAGTACCTGATCATCTGGTCGGGCAACTCGCCGGAGGAGATTTCCTGGTACCTGGACCGGATCCGCGGCCACTGGGGTGTCTTCTTTACCTTCGATT
Source organism: Acidobacteriaceae bacterium (assembly GCA_035642955.1). Classification (GTDB taxonomy): domain Bacteria; phylum Acidobacteriota; class Terriglobia; order Terriglobales; family Acidobacteriaceae; genus KBS-83. Next base: position 4,703 of record DASQRJ010000072.1, on the reverse strand, counting down.
TCATCTTCCATTGGCTGATCCCGTTTTGCCTGCTGCTGTCGCGCGACATCAAGCGCAACAAGAGGCGCATCGTCATCGTGGGCATGTGGATGATCTGGGCGCGTTGCTTTGACATGTTCATGCTGATCGAGCCGAACTTCTCGCCGCGCAACCTGCACTTTTCGATCGGTATTCTGGAATACATCGCTGTCCCCGGCGCGATGATCTCGTTCTGGGTCGTCGCTTACCTGCGCGAACTCGGCAAACGGCCGCTGGTGCAGACCAACGATCCGCATCTGGCAGAGATTCTGGAGGCTGAACATGCACACGCCTAATACTCCGGAACAGGATTCGCAGAAGCAGCACGGGCTCTCATCGACCGGCCACGGCGGCCCTACGCCGGGCTACGAAACGTCGGACGTCCAGGTCGGGGGCATTGTGGTCTTCATGATCTCGCTGTTCATATTCCTGGTGATTTTCTTTGTCTTCTGCTTCGGCATGGGCAAGGTGATCAACAACGCGCTGATCAAGCACGACGGGCCGCCGAATAAGTGGAATCAGTTCCAGTATTCCCCCGGGAACCGAGGCAAGAATCTGGAATCGAATGCGGTGCTGGAGCAGCAGCAGCTTCGCGCGATGACCGCGCGATTCCCGACACCGCGACTCCAGGTGGATGACGGTGATCAGGAGGTTGTGGATCTGCATAACCGCGAAGATCTGCTGCTGGATCACTACACCTGGGTCGATCAACAGCAGGGCGTGGTGCGCATCCCTATCGGCCAGGCGATGCAGCTCATCGCCCAGCGCGGCCTGCCCGTCGTATCAGGCGGCCCCACGCAACCGCTGATGACCGCAGATGTTCAGCCCCGCGTGACCGCGCCGTTGACCAACGGCTTTGCCCGTACCGGATACGAGCAGCAACTGGGAGTGGAGCAGTCGCGGCAGCAGGAGCAACAGAAACAAGCAAAGCCGGGTGAGCAGGCGCGGTTGACGCCGGTACACCCGTAGCAACAGAGGAGAAGGATCCGCAGCATGGCGCAGCAGTCTACATCGACGCAACACGCGAGGGCTTGCCGGAATGCATTCCGGACTGGTCTCCGCGCCGGCCGCATGCTCGCGGCTGCGGGCCTGCTGCTGCTCACGTGTCTGGCAGGTGCGCATGCGCAGGTTTCTCCGACCGGCGAGAAGCAAATGGGCGAGCCCGCCGACGACAAGCTGCCCACGCTTCTGCATGGTGTCAACATCGAGCAGCGCCTGAACCAGCAGCTACCCCTCGATACTCAATTCGTCGACGAAACCGGCAAGACCGTGAAGCTGGGTCAGTACTTCGATGGCAAGCACCCGGCAATTCTGGCGCTGGTGTATTACAGCTGCCCCATCCTGTGTCCGGAAGAACTCCGGGGCCTGACCGGCGCACTCGAGATGGTGAGCTATCAGCCGGGCAAGGACTTTCAGATCGTTGTGGTTTCGATCGATCCGACGGACACGCCAAAGCTCGCGTCGTCCGCAAAAAATGAGTATGTCACCTATTATGGTCACCCGGAGAGCGCGCCCGGCTGGCACTTTCTGACCGGGCAGCCGGCCTCCATTGCCGCCGTGGCCAAGGCGACCGGCTTCGATTATGTTCCCAGTTCTGGTCCGGACGGCAAGAAGAACCAGTTCGCCCATGCCAGCGCCATCCAGATCGTGACGCCGGAGGGCAAAATTGCCCAATACTACCTGGGAGTTGAGTATTCGCCGCAGGATTTGCGGCTGGGGCTGATCGAGGCCTCGCATCATCAGATTGGGACGCGGGTGGATAACATCCTGACCTACTGTTTTCACTACGATCCAACGCGCAACCGGCACAGTTTGATCATTGCGCGCATTGTGCAGGCGGGGTGTCTTCTTACTGTTTTGATTTTGGGCAGCTACATGACCGTGATGTTCCGCCGGGATATCCGAAGCAGTCGAGCACTTCGAAACCAGCAATATGCAGCGAAAGCGTAACTTACAAAGCCACGCAGGTCACGGCAGGTTTTAGGAAAAGGAACGCAGGTAAAGGGAACGATGCATTTTTTCAGTCCAGTCCTTTGGCAGTTCTTAGTCAAGTGGCTCACCGAGTTCGCGCTGTTTCCGCCGCAGGCCTCGGCGATTGCGCCCTACATGGACGCCTTTTACTTTTTCCTGCTGCTGATCTCGCTGGTGGGTCTCGTATTGGTGGGGCTCATGGTGGGCTGCTTCTCCATCATGTTCCGCAAGGAAAAGAACCCGCAGGCGACGCACATCGAAGGCTCCACGCTGCTGGAGGCCACCTGGACCATCATTCCTCTGGCTCTGTTCATGGTCTGCTTCGTCTGGGGCGCGCTGCTGTACTTCCGCATCTACAATCCGCCGACGAATGCGATGAATATCTACATCGTGGGCAAACAGTGGATGTGGAAGGCCGAGCATCCGGGCGGCCAGCATGAGATCAATGCGCTGCACATTCCGGTCGATCGCGATGTGCAGCTCACCATGATCTCGCAGGATGTCTTCCACAGCTTCTCGATCCCGGCCTTTCGCGTGAAGCGAGAAGTCATCCCGGGGCGGTATTCGACCGTCTGGTTCCGCGCGACGCAGCCGGGCACCTACCATCTGTTCTGTACCCAATATTGCGGCACGCTGCATTCTTCGATGATCGGCCAGATTGTCGTCATGAGGCCGGACGACTTTCAGAAGTGGACCGCTGGATCGACCAGCGGCCAATCGCTGGCTCAGAACGGCGAGCGTCTTTACGCCAGCCTCGGCTGCAACTCCTGCCACAGCGGGACCGCCGGAGCCCGCGGTCCGAACCTGGCCGGGATCTATCGCAGCAAGGTGACGCTGGAGGGCGGTCGCACGGTAACCGCCGATGATGAATTCCTGCGAGGCAGTATCCTGAATCCAACCACCCATCAGATGGCGGGCTATGCGCCGATCATGCCCACCTATCAGGGGCAGGTCAGCGAAGAGGGTTTGATCGATCTCGTGGAATACATCAAGGGTCTCGACACCAACGATCGCGTTCACCAGACCCTGAACGACAGCAACTTCTCACCCAGCCAGGCGGGCGCCACGGGCGCGGCGCCAAACTACCGTTCGGAACAGCTTAACGGGTCAAAGCAGCTGCCCGACGCGGTACCGGACACATCGACTTCGAAGGGGAGGGGGCCTTCGCCACAATGAGTACAATCGTCCGTCTTCCCAACCAGCAGGATGCAACGCTGCCGAAGCGCAGCTATCTGAACAGCGAGTACGGCCTGAAGAGCTGGCTGCTTACCGGCGACCACAAGCGGATCGCGATCCTGTATCTGATCTCGATCACCTTCTTTTTCTTTCTTGGCGGCGCATTCGCGGGTCTGATCCGCCTGGAGTTGCTGACGCCGATGCCGGACCTGGTTGCTTCGGACACCTACAACAAGCTGTTCACCATGCACGGCATCATCATGGTCTTCCTGTTTCTGGTGCCGTCCGTGCCGGCGACGATCGGGAATTTCGTGTTGCCGATCATGGTAGGCGCTCGCGACCTCGCCTTCCCCAAGGTGAATCTGCTGAGCTGGTACCTGTATATCGTGGCCGGCATCTTCACCGTCTCCACGCTGGTTCTGGGTGGCGTCGACACCGGCTGGACCTTCACCACGCCGCTGAGCACGCATTACCTGAACACGCACGTGATCACCGCGGCCATGGGTGTCTTTATCGCGGGCTTCAGCTCCATCTTTACCGGCCTGAATTTCATCGTCACGACGCACCGCATGCGCGCTCCGGGCATGACCTGGTTCCGGCTGCCGCTCTTCGTCTGGTCGCACTACGCGGCATCTGTCCTGATGGTGCTGGGCACTCCGGTGCTGGCCATCACGCTGGTGCTGGTTGCGCTGGAACGCTTGTTCGGCATCGGCGTCTTCGATCCGGCGAAGGGCGGCGATCCGATCCTCTTCCAGCACCTCTTCTGGTTCTACTCGCATCCCGCCGTCTACATCATGATTTTGCCCGGCTTCGGTGTCATCTCAGAGGTCATCAGCACCTTCTCACGCAAGCGCATCTTCGGCTACACCGCCGTCGCCTTCTCCTCCATGGCCATCGCTGTCTTTGGCTTCTTCGTCTGGGCGCACCACATGTTCATCATGGGTGTCTCAAACTACTCGGCGCTGGTCTTCTCGCTGCTCACCATGCTGGTTGCGGTGCCCTCGGCTATCAAGATATTTAACTGGGCGGCCACCCTTTATAAGGGCTCGATCACCTTCGAGACCCCGATGCTCTACGCCTTCGGCTTCATGGGTTTGTTCACCATCGGCGGACTTACCGGCGTCTTCCTCGGCTCGCTGGGCATGGACATCCATCTGACCGAGACCTACTTCATCGTGGCCCATTTCCACTTCGTCATGGTGGGCGGAATGCTGATGTCCTACCTCGCCGGTATCCACTTCTGGTGGCCTAAGATGACCGGCCGCATGTATCCGGAGGGGGTCTCCAAACTGGCCGCCGTCGTTACCTTCATCGGCTTCATCCTTACCTTCTTCCCGCAGTTCATCCTTGGCTACCTGGGTATGCCGCGCCGCTACCATGCGTATCCGCCGGAGTTTCAGGTGCTCAACGTGCTTTCTACCGCGGGCGCCACGGTGCTGGGCATCGGATATCTGTTGCCGATGATCTACATGACCTGGTCACTGAAGTACGGGGCGATTGCAGGCTCCAATCCCTGGCAGGCCACTGGCCTGGAATGG
>DASQRJ010000071.1:0-3573 GCA_035642955.1 Acidobacteriaceae bacterium | reverse complement strand
CCTGTTCCCTATCTCCCTGCCTCACGCGCTACACTCGAATCCGTTCCCATGCTGCTCTACTGGATCGTCGGCATCGCCGCTTACCTGCTGGGCTCGATTCCCTTCGGCCTCATCCTCGTGCGCATCTTCCGCAAACAAGATATCCGCACCCAGGGCAGCGGCAATATCGGCGCTACCAATGTGATCCGCTCCGGCGGTAAGGGTTTGGGAGCCGTCACGTTTCTGCTCGATGCTGCGAAGGGATTCGTCGCGGTGTTGCTCGCATGGCAGATTGCTCTGCATACCCATCAGTCGCAGGCGCAGGCCCAGAATCTGGCCGCGACGGCGGCAATCTGCGCGATCCTCGGGCACATCTACACCGTGTGGCTGGGGTTCAAAGGCGGCAAGGGCGTGGCGACCGGTTTCGGTGTCTTTCTTGGCATCGCACCCTTGTCCGCGCTGGTGGCGCTGATTGCGTTCATCCTCATCTTTGCGCTGAGCCGGTACGTTTCGCTGGCTTCGATTCTGGCGGCGGCGGTGTTTCCGCTGGCCGCGCTGCTGCGGCGCCATGAGCCGCTGACGCCGTTCATGATTGCGGTGGTGATCCTGCTGCCACTTCTGGTCATCGTCAAGCATCACGCGAACATCCGCCGCCTGCTCGCGGGCACGGAGTACCGTTTCGGCAAGTCGAAGGCCGCCACCGCGTGAGCCGCATCGCGATCATCGGCAGCGGTGCGTGGGGCACGGCTCTTGCGATTTCGCTGGCACGGCGCGGCGACCACTCCATCGCGCTCTGGTCGCATACCGCGCAGGTCGCGGAGACGATTGCGCAGCAGCGCGAGAACCGCGCTTATCTTCCAGGCTTTACTGTTCCGGAGACCGTACGGCCAACCGCGGAGCTGGCGCAGGCGCTCGCATCGGCCGAGATCGTCGTCGGCGTTATGCCTTCGGCGCATGTGCATGAGATTTACACCGCCATGGCTCCGCATTGGAAGCCCGGTCAGGCGGTCGTGAGCGCAACCAAAGGGATCGTCGCCAACGGCATGGATCCGGCGAGGTATCAACGGGTCAGCGAGACGATTGCGGACGCGCTCACCACCGATAGCAACGCGCTACGCTGCGCCGTGCTCAGCGGGCCATCCTTCGCACAGGAGGTGGCCGCCGGACAGCCCACCGCCATGACGCTGGCGTGCACCGATGCGACGCTGGCGCTGCGTCTTCAGGAGGAGCTTTCCGGTCCGGCATTGCGCCTGTACACGAATGAGGACATCGTCGGCGTAGAGCTTGGCGGCTCGCTCAAGAACGTAATTGCCATCGCCACCGGCATCGTGGACGGGCTTGGGTTGGGCCACAACAGCGCGGCGGCGCTCATCACCCGTGGCATTGCAGAGATCACGCGCCTGGCCGTGGCATGTGGCGGCCGGCGGGAGACGATGGCCGGACTGGCCGGACTGGGCGACCTCGTTCTCACCTGCACGGGTGAGCTCTCACGCAATCGCCGCGTCGGCATCGAACTTGGCAAAGGTCGCCGTCTCGGTGACATTCTCCAGGGAATGGATGGCAAGGTGGCCGAGGGCGTGCTGACCACGCGCGCCGCGCTGGGGCTGGCCAACGAACGCGGCATCGAAATGCCGATTACGGCGCAGGTGGACGCTATCCTGCATCGCGGCAAGAGTCCCCGGGAAGCTGTCGTCGAGCTGATGCGCCGTCCGGGGCGCGACGAGCTGTAATCCGCGGCCGCGCTCCCGTTGCTACACTAAAAGGGACGAGCCTTCCATGATTCAAACTCTTTTCGGCAGCCTGAAAGAGGCTGAGGAACCCAAGAAACGCGGCTTCTTCGATCGCATGCGCGAAGCGGTCACGCGCACGCGCGAGAACCTCTCGCAGTCGCTGGAAGAGATCGTCGCCCTTACCGTCGAGATCGACGACAAGGCGCTCGACGAGCTGGAGATGAGTCTGATTGCCGCCGATCTCGGCGTGGTGACGGCGCAGGAGATCCTGGGCGCATTGCGCGAGCGCGCGCTGCATCACCAGATTCGCAACGGCGCGGATCTGAAACAAATGCTGCGCACGGAGATCAAGGCGATTCTCGATGCGTATGCCACGCCGCCGCGCGTCGTCGAGTCGCCGCCGGAGGTCATCCTTCTGGTGGGCGTCAACGGCACCGGAAAGACCACCACCAGCGGCAAGCTGGCGGCCTGGTATCGCCGCATGGGCAAGACAGTATTGCTGTGTGCCGCGGATACTTTTCGCGCCGCGGCGATTGAGCAGCTTGAGGTCTGGGGGCAGCGCACCGGCGTCGAGATCATCAAGACCAAGCAGGGCGGCGATCCTTCCGCGGTGCTCTTTGACGCGCTGAACGCGGCCAAGTCACGCGCAACCGATGTGTTGCTGGTCGACACCGCCGGGCGTCTGCACACCAAGAACGATCTGATGAAGGAACTGGACAAGATGCGGCGGACCACGCAGCGCTTCATTCCGGATGCTCCGCATGAAGTGCTGCTGGTGATGGACGCAACCACCGGCCAGAACGGCATGCAGCAGGCCAAGCTCTTCACCGAGTCGGCGGGAGTGACGGGCATCGTGCTCACCAAACTCGACGGCACGGCGAAGGGCGGTGTTGCCGTAGCCATCGCGCGCGAGCTGCAACTTCCCGTGCGCTTCGTCGGCGTGGGCGAGAAGCTGGACGACCTGCTGCCCTTCGACAGCGGCGCCTTCACCGATTCGCTGCTTGGCGCCTGACCAGATGGCCGACACGCCGGGGAATGCGAGCGACATTCCGGCCGCGGGTGAGCTGTCTGCCTCACAGCAGGACGAGCGATGGATGCAGACTGCGCTCGCGCTGGCGCGCCAGGGCATCGGAGTGGCGTCGCCGAATCCAACCGTAGGCTGTGTGATCGTTCGCGAGAATCGCATCGTCGGACGCGGCTTCCACCAGTACGCACAGCGCGATCATGCCGAAGTGGTGGCGCTGGCGGAAGCGGGCGAGACGGCTCGAGGCGCCACAGCCTATGTCACGCTGGAACCGTGCAGCCACTACGGCCGTACCGGGCCTTGCAGCCGCGCCCTGATCGAAGCCGGCGTGGCGCGGGTGGTTGCCGCCACCAGCGATCCCAACCCGATGGTGCGCGGACGCGGCTTCGCGATGTTGCGCGAGGCGGGTATTGACGTTGCGATTGGGCCCTTGACGAGCGAGGCGCGCGAGTTGAACGACGCCTTTGCTCATTTCATCCGGCATCGCACGCCGCTTGTCTCGCTCAAGATCGCGGCTACATTGGATGGCGCCATCGCGCCTCCTGCAAAACCGCGCAACGAGCGTGCATCCTTCCCGATCACCGGCCCGGCATCTCGGGCTCGCGTGCAGGCACTGCGCCATGCTCACGACGCCCTGCTCACCGGCGTCGGGACAGTGCTGGCCGACGATCCCCTGCTGACCGACCGCAGCCAGCGTCCGCGCCGGCGTCCGCTGCTCCGCATGGTGCTGGATTCGCAGTTACAGCTTCCACTCGCCTCACGCATTCTCGAAGACGTGCAGGACGATCTGCTGATCGTCACCCGAAGCGAGGATGGTGCACGGCAAACGGCGCTCACCGA
>DASQRJ010000070.1:0-10823 GCA_035642955.1 Acidobacteriaceae bacterium | reverse complement strand
CTTGTTCTGCGTCAACTGGTTCACCTGGCTTTGGGTGGCCTGCCGTAAGTTGACGGTCTGCCGCGCGACCTGAAGCAGCGCCTGCGCCTGGAGTGCGTTGTAGAAGGCCTGATCGGTAATGAGAACGACGTCTTCGCGGGTAGCGAGATCGTTCGCCTGTTGCGCTCTCTCCTCAAGCTTCGAGGAGGCGACGAGATTGGTAGTGCGTCCGAAGTCGGTGATGAGTTGCGAGAAGTTGATGCCGCCGCCGGCCCGCGTGAAGAGGCGCGATGCCGACAGCGATCCGGAAGAGACGCGGCTAGCATTGTTCGCATCCTGCGCGGTGAGGCTGCCTGTGAGGGTTGGCAGTTCGGCGGAACGCGACTCGCGTACCACCTGGTGCTGGGCCAGTGCGAGCAGATGGCTGACGCTGACGCGCGGATTGCTGGTGAGGGCCATGCGCTCCGCATCTTCCCGGGTGAGGCGTGGACCAGGCGCGGACGGAGCGGCTGGCATTGCGGACGCGGATGGCGCAGCCGGGTTGGAGGAAGATGACGCAGACGGAGGCGGCGCGTTTGTCTGCGCGAAGCCGGAGGCCAGTGCGAAGGAAAAGAGTACGACGCCGGAGACGATAGGAGTGAGGCGCATGCGCTAGACCTCCCCTGCTGTGACGGGTGTGGCATGGCCTTCGCGCCGGCTATGGATCAGCAGATAGACCGCCGGCACAAGGAACATGGTGACGACGACGGAGACGGCGAGCCCGCCGATGAGTGCGCGCGCGAGCGGCGCGTACTGCTCGCTGCCGGCTTCAAGGCCCAGCGCCAGAGGAATCATGCCGAGAAGTGTCGCGAAGGAGGTCATCAGGATGGGGCGCATGCGGATCTTGCAGGATTGCACTACGGCGTCAACCAGGCTCTTGCCCTGGGCGTGGAGGATGCCGGCGAATTCGACAATGAGAATTGAGTTCGAGACGACGATGCCGGTCATCATGATGACGCCCATGAGCGACATGATGTTGAGCGTGGAGCCGGTGAGGAGCAGGATGAGCACGACGCCGGCGAGTCCGGGCGGAATGGCCATGAGGATGATGAAGGGATCCAGGAAGGATGCGAATTGCGCCATGAGCACGAGATAGATGAGTGCGATGGCGAGGATGAGGCCGATGCCAAAGCGGGTGAAGGAGTCCGTCATGCTTTCAACCGCGCCGCGGACGGTGATGCGCAAACCGCGCGGCCGCTCGACGTTCTTGAGGATGTGGTTCACCTGGTTGCTCACAGTATTCAGGGATGACGAGCGCGGCTGCACGTAGATGTCGATGACACGGCGCAGCGCGTAGTGATCGACCTCGGTGGGGGTATCGATCTGTTTGGTGAAGACAACGGAGCGCAGAGGCGTGTAGTCCTTCTGCCCCATGCCACGCAGCGGGATGTTCTCAAAGTCCTCCATATTCATGTGCTCGATCTGATGGGTGGAGTACTGCACGGTGAGCATGTAGTTGTTGCCGGTGTTGGGATCGATCCAGTAGCTGGGCGCGATGACGCCGTTGGAGGTGAGGGCGGTGATGACGTTGTCGACGACCTCTTTCGGCGAGAGGCCGACGAGAGAGGCGCGTTCGCGATCGATGTTGAGCTGCAGCCCGGGATACTTCAGGTCCTGCGGGATGTAAACATCGCCGACGCTGGAGAGGCCGCGCAACTGCCGGGCGATCTCCTGTGCCTTGGCGAAGGCAGCCGGCTGATCGTTGGAGCTGAGCTGAATGTCGAAGGGCGCGGGCAGCCCCTGGTTGATGACGGAATCGACGAGACCGCCAGCCTGGAAGTAGGTCTGGATCTCAGGCATCTCGGAGGCGAGCCTGCGCCGCACGCGATCGATGTATTGGTAGCTGCCGACGGAATGCTCTTCGTTGAGGCTGACCTGGACGAAAGCGGTGTCCATAGCAGAGTTGGAGGTGTAGATGGCGGAGAGATCGGGCGTGATGCCGATATTCGAGACGATCATGCCGAGATCGTGCGGTGAGACGACTTTGTGGATCACGTCCTCCACACGCGCGATGTAGGCGTCGCTGGTTTCGATGCGGGTACCGCTGGGCATTTTGACATTGATGATGAACTGGCCGGGGTCGGTGCGAGGAAAGTAAGCGCGACCGAGGAACGGCGTGAACACAATGAGAATGAGCGCTGTGCCGCCGAGCAGAACAACGGTGGTGAGGCCGGGGCGCTTCATGGTGCGGTAGGCGAGGACTTCATACCGCTCGAGCATGCGCTGGAAGTAGAGGTTAAAGCGATCCACGATGTGGTGGAAGATGCCGGGTTTCTTCTCGCCGGTTTCGGTTTCGCCGTGCTCCTCATGCAGAGTAATGAACTTTGCGCAGAAGAGCGGTACCAGCGTCATGGAGAAAAAATACGACGCGAAGATGCAGATGACGACGCCAAGCGCGAGGTCCGTGAAGAGATAGCGGCTGACGCCGTTGAGCAGGAAGATGGGGAAGAAGACAATGGAGGTGGCCACGGTGGCCGCCAACACAGCGAGCGACACTTCCGAGCCGCCTTCGTCGGATGCCTTATCCGGCGGCGCGCCCTCTTCCATGAAGCGGATGATGTTCTCGAGCACGACGACGGAGTTGTCGATGAGGCGCGAGAGTACCAGCGCGATGCCGCCGAGCAGCATGGTGTTGATGGTGCCGCCGAAGGCATTCATCACCAGCAGGCACAGCAGGATCGACATGGGAATGGAGAGCAGCGATGCACCCGCGGCGCGCGGGCTGCCGAGGAAGAGCAGGATCATGAGGCCGGTGAGCGCGAGGCCGATAAGCGCTTCCTTCAGCAGGTTCTTGATGGCTCCCTTGACGAAGACGGACTGATCGAAGACGACCGCGGTTTTGAGGCTGGGCGGAATATCCACCAGCCGCTTGATCGCGGCGCGCATGCCGTTGACGATCTGGATGGTGTTGCTCTTGCCGGCCTGCTTGAGGATGGGGACATAGACGGAATGTTGTCCGTCGATGCGGACGATGTTGGTCTGGAGGGCGCCGGAGTCTTCGGCGTGGCCAATGTCGCCAACCAGCACAGAAGCGTTGCCGGAAGACTTGAGCGGCATCGAATTGATCTGCGCAGGGGTGGGCACCTGACTGTTGGCGTAGAGGTTGTAGTCCTTGGTGCCGATGCGCACGTCGCCCGCAGGGAGGATGAGGTTGGACTGGTTCACGCTGTCCACCACATCCATCAGGCTCATGTTGTGCGCTTCCAGCTTGAGCGGGTCGACGTAGATTTGAATTTGTCGATAACGGCCGCCGTAAGGCTGCGGGACGGACGCGCCGGGAACATTGGCGATCTGGTTGCGGACCTGGAACTGCGCGAGATCCTTGAGCTCGGTCTCGTTGAGGCCCTGGCCTTTGAGCGTGACAAGGCAGATGGGCTGACTGGATGCGGTCATGCCGAGCACGACGGGTGGCAGTGTGCCGGAGGGAAGCCGGCGCAGGTCTGCGACGGCGAGGCTGGAGATGTTGCTGACCGCGGAGTTGGCGTCCGTGCCGGGAAGGAAATAGATCTTGATAAGCGAGACGCCGGAGAGCGAGCGCGACTCGATGTGATCGACGTTCGCGGCGAGAGTGAAAAAGCGCTCGAAGGTGTCGGTGATGTCGGCTTCGATCTGCCGCGGCGGCATGCCGGAGTAGAACGTGGCGACGACAACGACTGGAATGTCGATGGAAGGAAAGAGATCAACCGGCATGGAGATGACATTCACCACGCCGACCAGCAGCACGATGAGCGAGATCATGATGATGAAGAAGGGATAGCGGAGGGCAAATTTCGGCATGGTCAGTTGCCTCCGTCGTTTGCGGCATCGGTCATGCCGCCTTCTTCATGCATGACGTCGTTGGCGGGCCGCGATTCCACGCGCGGGGTGACCTGCTCGCCATCCTTGTAGCGGGCGGCGTTCCCCAGCACGACGCGATCGTTTTCCTGAAGCCCGCTTCGCACCTCCGCCAAAAGTGAGCCCTGGATGCCGAGCTCGACCGGCCGACGCTCGACGCGGTTCTGACGGTCAAGAACGAGGACACTGTTCTTGCTGGAGCCATTGGGCTGGTCATCGCGCTGCACCGCCAGCAGGGGAATGGTCAGCACGTTCTCCTTGTGCGCAAGCCGCACGTAGGTGTTGGCGTACATGCCGGGATCGATGCTGAGGTCTTTGTTCGGCACATCGATCTCCGTCTGCATGGTGCGTGTGTCGAGACTGACATTGCGGGTGAAGCGGACGATTTTTCCGGTGAGAGAGCGATGCAGCGCGTCCACGCGGACCTGCACTGTGTCGCCTTCGTGAATGTAGCCAACGGCATCCTCCGGCACTGGCAGACGAAGACGGAGTAGATCGCTTTGAGAGAGCTTGACCAGCGGCAGGCTCTGGCTGTCCGACGCAGTGCCGGCCTGGATGAGCGCGCCGGTGTCTGCATAGCGCCAGATGATGACGCCGCTGAGGGGAGCGGTGATGGTGGTGTAGGACTGGAGTGCGCCGTAGCGCTCCATGTCCGCCTGGGCGACGTCGGATTGCTGACGCGCGGCAGAGAGCGTGGAACGCGCCACATCCACCTGCGCCTGCGATGCATCGGCTTTGGCGCGGGCATCGTCCAGCTCCTGCTCCGCGATGAGTCCGGGTTGGGCCTTGAAGGCCTGCAGCAGCCGATCGTAGTTCGCCTGGAGCGCGACGTGACTCGCTTCGGCGCGACTGATCTCGTGCTGTGCGATGCCGATCTGCTCCTTGCTGCGCTGCTGTTCGGATTGGCTGCCGCGATACTGGGCGTTCAGTTCGGGGACCTCGAGCACGGCGAGCGTCTGGCCGGCATGGACGCGGTCGCCGATGTCGACGTTGATACGCCGCACGTAGCCGGAGACCTTCGCGTGAACATCGATCACCTGGTAGGGCTGGAACTGGCCGGCGAGCGAGAGCAGGTGCGAGATGTTGCCGCGCTGGACAACGCTGACAGGCGCGGCGACGGGTGTGTCGTTAGCCATGGCAGGCCCATGCGCTTTACACCCTGCCATGATCGCGACGAGCAGCAAAGACGGGGCTATAGCCCGTCTTGAGATAGAAACTGAGGACATTCGCACTGGAAAGCACCTATCACGCACTGGACCGAAGTCCAAGGCTCTTGGAGAGAAAGGTGTACGCGGATCTCTCCGCAGCTAGGCGAAAAGACGCGTCCGGCTAGGCGAAGCGGAAGGGAGGGGGGCGAAGCAGAGATGGGCCGTCGAATGAAAACGCTACGGCCTTGGGCCAGGTGACACTGCGCTCCAGCCGAAACTGTTCCGTAGACAGCGGAATCGCGGCGGCGGCGACATAAAACGCAACGACGTGCAACTGGACGGGGTTCGATTCAGCGCGAATATGCTGCGTCTGACAGCTGGGCGGCCGCTCCTGCTCCGAAAGCAGCTTCGCAATCGGAGTCGCGACCCGCGCCTCATGGTTCATGTCATACAGTGAAAGCTTCGAGTGGAGGCCCCATCCAAAGACGGAGAGTGCAAGAACGAAAATGAAGCACCCTGAGCGCACGTACCACTTGGCGCCCTGGAATCCGTTCTTGATGAATGAAATCATCGGTAGGACCTAGTAGAAGTCTACAACATCACATCGCCCATAACCGAACCAGATATTGAATGACTCCCGAGCGGTAAAGCCTTGCGTCGCGCAAAAGTGCTTATGAGATGGATCTTCAAGAACCAGGCGTGCCCACAATACTATGTGCGTAAGCGATACGCCTTGCCGTGCCAAATTCGGCTCCGTGGTATAGAACTCTGAATAGCCCAGTGCGCAATTTCGAGAAAACCCGCGTGGATTTTCAAGAGATACTCGAGAAGCCCATCCGCGACCTCGGGCTCAAACTCGAGGGTTCCCCGCTGGAACGATTCGTTCAGCAGCTATATCGAGAACTGGAGGCCAAGGGCATCCACAAGTTCCGTCCGCTTTGTTATCTCACCGATGAATGGGGATGTCCCTCGGGCGAGCCTGTTATCGGCATTCCGTTCTATCTGGCCAACCCCGAACTAGCGCAACTTGAGCGTGAGATGAACGACCTGGAAGACGCTCGCGAGATCATGATGTACATGCGTCATGAGGCTGGACACGCCTTCAACTACGCGTACCAGCTACACAAGTCGGCTGAGTGGCGCGATCTCTTCGGTCCGTTTCGCCGCACATATCGCGATAATTATCGCCCTATTCCGTTCTCGCGGAAGTTTGTTCGCCACATGGCCGGGTGGTACGCGCAGAAGCATCCGGATGAAGATTTTGCAGAAACGTTTGCGGTCTGGCTCACACCTCGCTCGCAGTGGCGAAAGCGCTACGAAGGTTGGGGTGCGCTGGCCAAGCTGCAATACGTCGATCGCGTTGCGCGAAAAATCGGAGATGTCGAACCTATCCGGCGCCGCGGCCGCACAGACATCACCGTCGACGAGATGGAATCGACGGTCGGCGAGTTCTATCTTCTCAGTCCACCGGAGGAAATTCCGCTGCAGGAACTCGCGCTGGATGCCGACCTGGGGGATATCTTCAATATCTCCCCCAAACGACGCAAGGGCGTGCGACCCGCTCAGGAGATGTTGCGTCAGCACCGCAAACCCATCGTCGACAAGGTTGCGTACTGGAGCGGAGTGCAACGTCCGATCGTCAAGCGACTGGTGGAAGCCATCTGCAAACGTGTTGAGGACCTGGGTCTGCGCGTGGACGTGCGACGCGAGTCCGAGTACCTCACGGAGTTCACGGTGTATACAACCGCACTCTCGATGAATTATTTGACCCGTGGGAAGTTCATTCATCCTTGAGGCGTGCCGGCAGCTGCCGCCACGCCGATCGGAGCCCGCATGACTGGAGGGAAGTTGAAAGTCACCGTGTTATACGACTTGTGGGAAGAAGAGCCTGCTGAAGTGCCGGAAGAAGCTCCTGCACCACGCAAGCGCAAAGGGCCAAAGAAACGCAAGAAGAAGCCGGTAAAGCACGACCGCGAAGAGATCTTCGAAGCCTTGGAGAAGCTCGGTCATGAGCCGTCCTACTACGTTCTCGACGGCCGCCCGCAATCACTGGTAGGACTCGCCAAATGTGGCGCCGATCTCATTTTCAACCTCACGGAATCCTATGCGGGCGATGACACCAAGGAGATGCACGTCACTGCATTCCTGGATATGCTCGATATCCCCTACACCGGCGCGGGACCGCATGCGCACACTCTTGCGCAGGACAAATCGATCGCCAAGAAGATGTTTGCCTTTTACGGGATTCAGTCGCCTTACTTCGCGACATCCTATCGCGGCACCATCGACCACGCACACGACATCTCGTTCCCACTCATTGTGAAACCCACTTCCGAAGATGGATCCATCGGCATCGACGCGGCTGCCGTAGTCACCAGCGTGAAAGAGTTGATGGAGCGCGTCCACTATATACAGACGGAGTTCGATTCTCCTGCGTTGATCGAGGAGTACATCGAAGGACGCGAGATCTACGCCTCGATCCTTGGCAGTTACGAGAGTGCACATGCACTGCCGCTTGTGGAAATCGACCTCTCGAAACTTCCGAAGGGCATGCCCAGAATCGCCAGTCAGGATGTGAAGTTCGAGAAAGATACGGAAGCCTATAAGCTGACGAAATCGGCGATTGCCGATGATCTCGACGAAGAGACCGTCACCAAGCTCAGCGAGACTGCGATTAGGGCCTATCGCGCCGTCAAGCTCCGCGATTATGGCCGCATTGACATGCGCCTATCGAGCAAGGGCGAGGTGTTCGTGATCGAAGCCAATCCGAATCCGTGGCTCTCCAGCGGACAGGAGTTTGCCATGGCCGCGAAAAAATCCGGCCTCTCCTACACCCAAATGATCGGAGAGATCGTGGACCTGGCAATGGGGCGGCAGGGGTGAAAGACGAACGTGATCGTCCGTACCGGTACGCGGGCGACTCGTCGGTAAATGACATCTGATGTGAACGGTCGGCATCTCGCGCATCGGAGAATTCAGGCCGGGAACTTTACGGTGGCGATGACAAAGTCGAGAAACGCGCGCGTCTTCGGGGGAAGATAGTTACGAGATGGATGCAGTGCGTAGAGAGGAAATCGCTCATCCCGCCAATCAGGAAAGAGAACCTCCAGGCGTCCACTCTCGATCGACGATTCGATCCCAAGCTCCAGGAGCTGGGCAATACCGTAACCAGCGAGGCAGACTGCGTGAATGGTCGCAACATCGCTCAGCAGCAACTGCGCGTTCGAGCTGATCTCGATTTCCTTGCGGCCCTGCCGGAAGGCCCATTCGTAGGCGCGCCCGGTTTCAGGGTCTCGAAAATCAATCAGGCGATGACGGCCTCCCTCAAGCTCGGAGGGATGCATTGGGCGGCCTGCCCGCTTCAGATAGGCCGGGGAAGCGACAGTAACGACCCTGGTGTCGAGAAGTTTCCTGGCGATAAGGGTTGATGGACGAGGCTCACCGAAACGGATGGCAAGGTCGAAGCCTTCTGCAACCAGATCGCCGAGCCGGTCACGTGCAATCAGTTCGAGCTTGAGTGCTGGAAACCGTTTTAGAAATCGGCTCAGTTGCGGCCCAAGCATGAGCTGCGCGATGAACGGATCCATATTGACCCGCAGGGTTCCCCGAACGGCGTCTTTCGAGGTTGCTACCGAAGCCGCGGCTTCTTCCAATCCCGCAAGCAGAGGGATGATCTGTTCATAGAGCCTGCGCCCTTCTTCGCTCAATGTGACGGTGCGGGTGGTGCGTTCCAGCAAACGTACGCCGAGGCGCGCCTCTAAGCGCGCGATGGCACGGCTCACTCCCGACTGCGTCATGTTCAGCGATTTTCCGGCTACGGCGAAGTTTCCGCTTCTCACGACGGCAGCCAGAACGCCCAGTCCATTCAAGACTCGATCATCAAATCCCATCTATTCATGATAATCGGTCATGAGCAAAATGCGTAGAGTTCTGACGCTTCATCATTGCTGGCAGCGTCAGATGTGCAGGTTGCAGCAGAACGCAGATCACAGCACTCATTCAATGCGCTCTCCCGCTATCGAAAGGAAGGAGCAACGAAATGTCAATATGGAATGGATGGAGAACCGTAATGTTTAGCGTAGCGGTAATAGGAGCCATTGCTGCGGGTCAAGCTCAAACGGTGGCATCGAAGCCGATGAACGAGGCTCTTACTTTCAACGGAGACGGGGCAAAGCGCTCGAGAGACATACATTGGCCGGATGGCTTTCACCCGGAGCAGGCGGACCTGTTTGCTCACAACGAAATTGTGGTTCACGCATCTTGCGAGAAGGTCTTCGCCAACATCGTTGACGCTCAGGAGTGGCCGTCGTGGTATCCGAACTCCCACAATGTCAAGCTGCTGAACAGCCCGGATGGAAAGCTCCATGAGGGAACGCGGTTTTCTTGGGATACCTTCGGCGTCCACATTGAGAGCCGGGTGCATGAGTTTGTTCCAAACAGCCGCATTGGCTGGTTTGGCGATGGAACTGTGATGAATGCCTATCACACGTTCCTTCTGTTCAAGAAGAACGAAGGCTGAAGGCTGCCACGTCTTGACGGAAGAAGTTGTGAAGGGACCCGGCGCAGTCGAATTCCGCGAGAAGCAGCCGAATGCAATGCATGTGGGACATGACCTGTGGCTGAGCACCCTCAAGCAACGCTCGGAGAATTAATCCACCGTAGTCGGTCGATCACGAAAATCATTTCAATCGCAATATGAGGAGAGACAAGATGTACGCAATCATGGGCATCACGGGAAGAGTTGGAGGCGCCATTGCAGAGAATCTATTGGCGCAGGGCGAGAAAGTTCGCGCGATCGTTCGGAATCCTGAAAAAGCCGCGCGATGGAGAGACCGCGGAGCAGAGATTGCGGTTGCGGACGGAGACGATCCGAACGCACTGGCATCCGCATTCAAAGGAGCGAATGGTGTGTTTCTCATGGTTCCACCGAACTTTGCGCCGGCTCCCGGCTTTCCGGAAACGCGCAAGGCTCTGGCGTCGTATCATGCAGCTCTTGCCAAGGCTCTGCCGAAGAAAGCGGTATACCTTTCCTCGATTGGAGGCGAACAGACCAGCGGGTTGGGACTTATCACCTGTTCGCATCTCCTGGAGCAAACCCTCGGAGATCTGCCCATCGCCCACGCATTCCTGAGGCCGGGCTGGTTCATGGAGAATCACGCCTGGGACGTGACGACCGCGCAGTCAGAAGGAAAGATCTTCTCGAATCTTCTTCCTCTGGACCGCAAATTCTCGCTGGTGGCTACGGCTGACATTGGCAAGGCCGGGGCGGATGTTCTGCGTCAGGAGTGGACAGGCACTCGGTATATTGAGGTTGCCGGTCCCGAACAGTATTCCCCCAACGATATTGCGCGAGCATTGAGCGATGCTCTCGGACGCGCCGTTGAAGCAGTTGCCGTCCCGCGTGAGAAGTGGACGGAATTCTTCGTCGGCCAAGGCATGCCGGAAGGCCGGACCGAGCCTCGCGCCGAGATGGTCGATGGATTCAACTCGGGCTGGATTCATTTCGGTGTACCCGGCACGGAACACATCACAGGCACGACCAGCCTCACGTCGGTGATGACAAAGCTCGTGGCAGACGGAAGCCAAGAAGCATAACTGCAGCCAGGCGCAACTACCCAAACCGTTACCGACCGGAGAAGTCATCAAGGGACGCCAGGTGACCCGGTTGCCGTTGAATGGCCGTAACTTTACCGGTCTCGCACTGCTCGCCACCGGGGGGTCACCCGCGGCAGCGTCGGTCGGATGCCGAGCTGAGGATCAGCCCGGCGAAATCGCACTCCAACTTTTCGCGCCGCCCGTTCACCGCCTTGCATCTCGAATTCC
>DASQRJ010000069.1:0-2108 GCA_035642955.1 Acidobacteriaceae bacterium | reverse complement strand
CGCCAGCCAGCCCGGGGTGAAATGCGCCAGCAGAAAGCGGTCGTACACGCCGGCGGCGTGGCCGGTGAGCCATGGCTGCAAGAGCACGCGTTGCAACAGTACGGCTCCCAGCAACTTCCAATCGTGATGTTGAATGCCGCGAACAGTGCGTCGCAGATAAAACAGGAGAATGAGCCCCTGCAGAAGGGCACAGCCGGAAAGCAGGACAGCCTGCACCAGCGCCTGGCGGCTACGCGTGAACAGAACCCGCAGCCAGTAGAAGGGCACAAAGGGGCAACTGGCAGGACCGTTCAGCCCCGCAAAGACCAGAAAGGCGCCGCGCAGGCGAGGATAGCGGTCGGGCGCGGAGACCAGCAGGGCGGCGGTGCCCAGGCCTAGAAAAAACTGACTGTGAATGGTATTGAGAATCAGTTCGATCGACGGCGTGGCCAGCAGAAACGTGATGAGCGCCAGAAGCCGTGCACGCGGCGTGGGAAAGACTTCCAGCGTGACGATGACCAGGACAACGACGAGCTGCACCAGCAGCGCGCTCCAGACGTAAAGATATCCGGCATCACGCAAGGGAAATACGCGGGCCGCAAGCAGCGCAATGGCGTTTGGCAACAGCGAGTAATAGTCCTGATGGGGCGCGAAGAAGGCCCGCAGGGGCGGCGCGTCCCAGGCATAACGCAGGTAAGTGGTGCCCTCCTCAAGCAGTAAGCGGCCATGAAGCAGGACGCGCGGCGCACGCAGAAACCAGGCCACGAAGGCAATGGCCAAGAGAAGCGCCAGCTCGCGGCCGGAAGGTGGCTGGACGACCGCCGGGTTGGCAGGTCGGGCTTGTGCTGCCTGTGTGGAACCAGTCGCCATGGACGGATGCTACCCGGCGGTCTGTAGTTCGTGTGCGCTTTGCGGCGTGGTGCGGTCTTTCACGCGGTTGGCATAGCTGGCGGTGACGAAGGCGCGGAAGAGCGGATGCGGCTCGAGCGGCTTGGATTTGAATTCGGGGTGGAACTGGCAGCCGAGGAAGAAGGGATGGTTGGGCAGCTCGACGATCTCGACGTAGGTGGCATCCGGCGTGGTGCCGGTGATGCGCATGCCGGCGCCGGTGAGCAGCGGCTCGTATTCACGATTGAATTCGTACCGGTGGCGGTGGCGTTCTGAGATTTCGGTGCGGCCGTATGCCTCGGCGGCTTTGGAGCCGGGCTCGAGCAGGCAGGTCCATGCGCCGAGGCGCATGGTGCCGCCCATCTCTTCCACACCGGTAAGCTCGCGCAGCTTGTAGATGACGCGGTGCGGCGTGGCGGGGTCGAACTCGCTGGAGTTGGCGCCGTGCAGTTTGCAGACGTTGCGCGCAAACTCGATGGTGGCGGTTTGCATGCCGAGGCAGATGCCGAAGTAGGGTGTGCCGGACTCGCGCGCGTAACGGATGGCGTGGAGCATGCCTTCGATGCCGCGCTTGCCGAAGCCGCCGGGGACGAGGATGCCGTCGAAGTCCTTGAGCTGCGAGATGTAGTCGTCCGCTTCGAGCCCTTCGGCTTCCAGCCAGGTGACGCGCAGCTTCAGGTTCTGCGAGAGCGCGCCGTGGACCAGCGCTTCTTTGACCGATTTGTAACTGTCCTCATACTCGACGTACTTGCCGACGATGCCGATGTGGACCTCGTCCCTGGGGTGGTAGGCGTGGTCGACCACCTGCCGCCAGCGCGAAAGGTCGGGAGTGGGTGTCTCCAGGTGCAGATATTTGAGCGCGAGCGCATCGACGCCCTCCTGCGCGAAGTTGAGCGGGACTTCATAGATGCTGGCCACGTCGCGCGCGGCGATGACGGCGCGGTCTTCGAGGTTGCAGAAGAGCGCGATCTTGCTCTTGAGTTCCTTCGAGAGTGGGCGATCGGAGCGGCAGAGCAGGATGTCGGGCTGGATGCCGATGGAGAGCATCTCCTTGACGGAGTGCTGGGTGGGCTTGGTCTTCAACTCCTGCGCGGCGGCGATCCAGGGGACGAGCGTGACGTGGACGAAGACGGTGTTCTCGCGGCCAAGTTCCTGGCGCATCTGGCGGATGGCCTCAAGGAAGGGGAGCGATTCGATATCGCCGACGGTACCGCCGATTTCAACGATGGCAATCTCGCAAT
>DASQRJ010000068.1:0-2819 GCA_035642955.1 Acidobacteriaceae bacterium | reverse complement strand
CGATGCTTTCCAGATCCGGCTCTGCGTGCTGATGGCCCTTGCCAAGTATGCGATGTCCCGATCTACGGTGGGCGCATCGGTGAATGCACATCGCGCGACGACGCTTTACAGCGAAATGCTGGCGCGGTTGACCACCTTGTTCCAGGAGAGCGCCGGTCAGCTCTTCCCCAAATATCTGGAAGCGATGTAGTTTTCGCTTCATCCTGATTTCCCGAAGCCCGCCTATTTGGTCGGGCTTCTTTTTGCGGTTCTCGGTCAGAGAAGCCTCGTTTCCGCGAAGGAGATGCAGCCAAGCGTCTCTCCCAAGCCGGCTTGACTATTGCCACCGATGGCACAGCAAAACTCGATGTCTGAGGGCAACGCTAGCGGTTGACCACGGCGACTTGCGGAAAACCACTGATTTCGCCATACTTGATGGGTTGGGAGTCGTGCGGGTGCGATCCGCATCCGTACCGCCGTGGCGGGCAATCGCCACCCGCCCGCAGAACCATCCCGAGACGCTTCTAAAAGAGTTTGCTGAAAGGAACAGAAATCCTGTGCTGATGATACGTTTGGCGCGCTTTGGAGCGCGCAAGCAGCCTTACTACCGCGTTGTTGTGATTGAGAAGGATCGCGCGCGCAATGGCCGTTCGATTGAAGTGGTGGGGACGTATAACCCGCGCACCAACCCTGCAAGCGTGCTGCTGAAAAAGGACCGCATCGAGTACTGGACCGGCAACGGCGCCCAGCTCTCCGATCGCGTCGCCAAGCTGCTCAAGGACTATAAGGAAGCTCCGGCCCCAGCTACGGCTGCCTAGCCTTCACGCATGCGTCCCGCCGCTTCGCCGCTGGACGCATTCTTTCCTTCGCCTCACGCTGGAGCCGCATGACTCACGACGAGAAGTTGGACGCCGCTGAAGAATTGATGACGCAGATCGCCCGCGCGCTGGTAGACCACCCGGATGACGTTTTGGTGGAAGCCGTCGAGGGCGATGAAGGCGATGACACCACTGTTCTTGAAATGCGCGTGGCGCCAGACGATGTTGGCAAGGTGATCGGCAAGCAGGGGCGCACCGTGCGCTCCATGCGCACGATCCTCGCCGCGGTGGGTCAGGGCCACCATCTTCGCTACGAACTTGACGTGGTGGAAGATGAGGACGATGCCGATGATGATGTGGATGACACCAACGTCGGTGGCAGCGAGTCCACAACCGCCGGCTGACGGCGTTATGCCGTTTTCACAAATACTGTGTCTGGACCAGCAGGCACGAGGAGCAGCTTGTCTTGACGGAAAAGCTGCGTCAGTAGTGATGACAAACCCTACACCTTTTGTGAAAACGGTTTAGCAGCCATGTCTGCTGAGGATCGCGGTCGCGACTTCGTCTTGCTGGCGCGCCTGATTCGCTCGCAGGGCCGTCACGGCGAAATGATTGCAGAAATTCTGACTGATTTCCCTGAACGATTCTCCGAACGCTCCCGCGTTTTGCTCCTCCCACCGGATCAGAAAGCTGCGCCGCGGGAAGCAGAGATCGAGCGCTACTGGCTTCACAAAGGCCGTATCGTGCTGAAGCTCGCGGGAGTCGATTCCATCTCCGATGCGATGGCCATGAGTGGATGGCATGTTGCCATTCCCCGCGAACAGCGCGCTCCGCTTACTGAGGATACGGTCTATGTTGCGGATGTGATCGGATGCCACGTGATCGACGAAGCGGATGGCGCTGTAGACCTGGGCCCGGTGCTGGCCGTCGAGCGTGGTGAAGGCGGCGCGCCCGATTTGCTGGTTCTCCATACTGACGACGAGGAATTACTGATCCCCTTCGCAAAGGCTTTCATCGTGCAAGTGAATCTGCCCGCGCAGGTGTTGCGGATGCGTTTGCCGGCAGGTCTCACGACCATCAACGCGCCAATGACCGAAGAAGAACGCGCGGCGCAGCAGCAGATGAGCGAGCAAGACGCAGACCGGGACGGGGGCAATGACGATGCGTTTTGACATCCTCACCATCTTTCCCGGCTTCTTCGACGGCTTTCTCACTCATGGCGTGGTGCGACGTGCTGTGGAGACCGGCATCGTGCAGTGCGAGCGGCATGACTTGCGCAACTTCACGACCGACCGCCATCGCACCGTGGACGATCGGCCGTTCGGCGGTGGCGAAGGCATGGTGCTGAAGCCGGAGCCGCTGGCCGCCGCCATCGAGTCAATCGGCGTAAGCGCAAAGGCGGG
This sequence comes from Acidobacteriaceae bacterium, assembly GCA_035642955.1. Classification (GTDB taxonomy): domain Bacteria; phylum Acidobacteriota; class Terriglobia; order Terriglobales; family Acidobacteriaceae; genus KBS-83. The sequence continues at coordinate 619 of DASQRJ010000068.1, read as the reverse complement.
GCGAGATCGAACGCGAGAGAGCGTCATTCTGCTGTCGGCCCAAGGCGCGCGCTTTACCCAGCCGACGGCACGGGAGCTGGCACAACTGGAGCGAGTTGTTCTGGTCTGCGGCCGCTATGAGGGAGTCGATGAGCGCGTGAACACGCTTTTCTGCGATCGCGAACTCTCGATCGGTGATTACGTCCTCACCGGCGGTGAGTTGGCAGCAGCCATCGTCATGGATGCGACGACGCGTCTGCTTCCGGGCGTGCTGGGAAACGAGGCGTCCTCCGCGTATGAAAGCTTCGGCGTCGCGGATGCGGGCGCATCTGAAGAAGGTGAGCCTCCACGTTCCACCCATGGAAGCGGCGGCCTGCTGGATTATCCGCACTACACGCGCCCAGCAGAATTTCGTGGTCTCGCGGTGCCGGAGGTGCTGTGCGGTGGCGATCACGCGGCAATCCGCAAGTGGCGACGGGAGCAGGCACTCCTGAAGACGATGCACAATCGCCCGGATCTGTTGAAGAACGCCGACTTGAGTGCGAGCGATCGCGCCTTCCTCAACTTGGCTGCGAAAAACTCCCTTAATGATTAAGGGATGGCGCGTCGGCGCTTGCATCCTCGGCCCAGTAACTCCTGC
>DASQRJ010000067.1:0-4334 GCA_035642955.1 Acidobacteriaceae bacterium | reverse complement strand
GAGTTGAACTGCAGTCCTGAGATCAAGCCGTAGTTCTGATCATTGATGTTGCCGTCAGGATTGCTGAACTGTGGCGTGTTAAAGACGTTGAAGGCTTCGGTACGAAATTCCGTATTCACTCGTTCCGTGATCGGGATGTTTTTGTAGACAGGAGTTGTCCAGACTGTGGTGATGCCGAGCTGTTGTAGGTAATCGAGATGCTGCTCGATGCCGCGAAGGTCGCCACCATGCCAGCCTCTCGGCTTGGTTGCGTCGGCTGCATCTTCGTCATTGGAGCGATCGCCGTCTGCGAACCGGTCGGTCATGATGAGATACATGACATCTGCGGAGGAGAAGCCTTGAAATGCCGCCGTTGCCGGCTTCCGTGCACGAAGCTCAAACTCCGCCTGCGTAGTACCCGCATGGTTACTGACTGTCAAGCGCAGTGTCTGCACAGCAGCGCCATCGGTGCGCAGCCACACGAACGCCCAATGTCCATTGGAAGACGGTTGGATTTTTTCAACGGTAACGTCACCCTCCTTCAGCTGGACGCGAATGCCTGCGAGGTTTCTGCCATGCAGCAGCAGCATGGGCGCCGGCATGTCGATCCACCAGTTTGGAGGGTCGATCTTGTCGATGCACGGCATGGGGGCGGTTTCGCTGCAAGCTGCGCTGGCTCGCCCCGGCACCGCCAGCAGGCAGAAAGAGACAAGCAGAATGGCGGCACTACGGGCTTGCAAGAGCAGGCGCACGGGCGATCTCCAAGAAAATGGCGCCACGCCGGGGGACGGATCGTAGCGCCGATGGGAAGTGTAACGCTTAGAAAGTGAAGCGAAGTGCCAATTGGATCTGCCTGACTGAGTTGAACTGCAGTCCTGAGATCAAGCCGAAGTTCTGATCGTTGAGGTTGCCGTCAGGATTGCTGAACTGTGGCGTGTTGAAGACGTTGAAGGCTTCGGCACGAAATTCCGTGTTCACGCGTTCCGTGATGGGGATGTTTTTCTGCAACGCGAAGTTCACGGTCTTGCCTCCGGGACCGTGAAGGATTCCGCGCGAGGCGGTGCCTGGGAAGGTATAGACGCCGCCCACCTCGGCTGGAGCCGCAAAGGATGCGGTCGTGAAGTAAGGATGCGTGACGCTGTGGGTAATGGTCGGCGGCGAGACCACATCAGCGAAGTCAGTCGGAGCATCGTGCGAGTCGATGACATCGAATGGCGAACCGGTATTCAATTGTGCGATGAGATTGGTTTGCCAGCCCCCCACCACGTAGTTGACAGGGGTTGGAAGATGACCCAGGAACGGGCGTCCCTTGCCGAAGGGCAGATCATACAGGCTGCTGAAGGCAAAGACATGGCGCTGGTCCTGATAAGAGTTGCCCTTGTTCAAGTTCAGTATCCCGCTGCGCGTGGCGGGATTGATGAAGATCTGGTTGGACTCACCGCCGAGCGGTGAGATCGAATCATCGATCGTGTGTGACCAGGTGTAGCTGGCGGTCGTTGTCAGCCCCTGGGTGAAGCGATGCTCGAAGTGGAGCTGCAAGCCGCTGTAGCTGGAGACACCCTCGTTGGAGTTGATGGTCGCACTGCCACCGAGGTTTGGATACAAGCGGAATCCGTTGGCGTAGCCGAGGTAACCGAGCGGCTGCTGGTTCAGGTTGAAGCTCGTCACCAGGTGATCCGCGCGAGTACCCACGTAAGCGATGGTGAGCGCCGACTGGCCGATCTGCCGCTGCACCTGCAGGTTGTACTCCTGAATGGTGGAGGTTTGATTGTTGGGCAACTGCGCGATCACGCTTACGTTGGTGGGATTTGCGATGTTCACGGTGCTGGTGGGCGCCGGCAGCGAATTTATGGCTGCAGTGTTGAGGTTGTTGCCCAGCGGGGCCTGGCCGGTGAAGGTAACGCGATAGCCGTTATTTGCGGCATAGGTGGAGGTTCCGTTGAAGTCGGGATTGTTGCTGAGCTGGTTGCCGATGCCACCGCGATCGAGGAAGTAGAAGATGCCGTAACCGCCGCGGAGCACGGTGTTGCCGTTCCCGGAGAGATCGTAGGCAAAGCCAATACGTGGGGCGAGATTGTTGTAGTTGGTGGCCACCTGACTGCGCGACTGACCGTTCTGGCCCGCGACCACAAGCTGGCCGCTCTGGACATCGAAGTTCGATTGCTGGTTCCCGGTGGTGTACGGGTAGGTGTACACGTCGTAGCGCAGGCCAAGGTTCAACGTCAGTCTCTTGGATATCTTCCAGTCGTCCTGGCCGAAGTAGCCGGTCTCCCAGTTGTGCGTATCGAAGAAGTCGGAGCTTGCGCCCAGGGAGTAGTTCGAGAAGCCAACCAGGGCTTCCGAGGGGTCATAGCCGGTCCAATTGGGAACGCCGCTGCCGGCGCCGACGAAATTGAAGAAACCCTTCGAATCGTTACCCTGGAAGAAGTTGACGCGGCGGATGATGATGTTCGCGCCGAACTTGAAGGCGTGCGCACCGTGATTCCAGCTCAGCGCGTCCAAGCCCTGGACGGTGTATTCCTTCACCAGGTACGGTCCGCCATCGCCGGTGTAGGCAATCTGCGAGTTGGTATTCCCGATCAAGGCCCCGCCGCTGGTCAACTGATTGCGGTTGGCGTTCACAATGCCCAGATTTGCCGACACCGGATCGCCGAAGAAGGGCGGGATATAGCCAAACTCGGGCCGCACATACGAGGCGCGGAGTTCGTTGAGGATGTTCGGGGTGATGGTGCGGGTATAGCCGGCGACCGCAGCGCGTGGGTGGTTCTGGTTCTGGCCGGTGGCAAAGCCCGCGGGCAGGTTGGGAAAGAGCGAGGTTTTGGTGAAACCGTCCTGGCCATAGCTGTACCGGGCAAAGAGCTGGTCCTTGGATGTCGGCGTGTAGTCGATGCGGACGTCGAAGTCGTTGAAGGAGCTGATCTGATGCTGAATCGCTTCATAGTTGCCTTGCACCAGGCTGGGATTGGTGGGCAGCGGAAAAGCATTCAGGTAGTTGACGGCCGCTTTGTTCAGGCGATCTTGCGGGATGATGTTGCCAGGAAATGCGGTGCAGGTGGCGGGGTCGTAGATCTGGCCGGCAGCAGTCGACGAGACACCTGCGGTGACGGCGCACTGGGGAACGGTTGTGAGCGACTGGTTTGCGGGCGCGAGCAACTCACTGAAGTTGCCCTGGCGCATGAGAGCGGTTGGCACCGTCTGGAAGGATGGAGCAAGGCCAGTTTTTTCACGCAATCCCTGGTAGTCGCCAAAGATAAAGAGCTTGTCCTTGAGGATCGGCAGGCCGAGGCTGCCGCCAAACTGGTTGCGGATGAAGTTTGGGAACTTGCTGAATGACGAGCCGAGGAACTGATAGTTGGGGTTGGCGTCGAACTCAGAGTTGCGCAGGAAGTCGAATGCCGAACCGTGGATCTTGTTGGTGCCGGACTTGATGGAGGACTCAAGGATGGCGCCGCCGGCGCGGCCGAACTCGGCCGGAGCCACGCTGGTGGCGACGCGAAACTCATCCGTGGCGTCGATAGGGGTAAAGAAGACGATGGTGTTAACCAGTGACTCATTGTTGTCGGTGCCGTCCAGGATGAAGTTGTTCGCCTGGGGACGGAGACCGTTCACGGCAAGGGCAGCGCCGCCGGAGTCGTTATAGCGGAAGGTTTCCACATTGCCGCCGGAGCCATTTGCCTGGTCGCCGGGGTTGCCGCGGGTGACCCCGGGGGCGAGCAGTGCGAGAGCGGTAAAGTTCCGGCCATTCAACGGCAACTGGGTCACCTGGCGTCCCTTGATGACTTCTCCGGTCGATGAGCTGGCGAGATCGATGAGCGAGGCAGAATCCGTCACGGTAACGGTTTGGGTAGTTGCCCCTGGCTGCAGCTTGAAGTCCAGTGCGCGGACCTGCGACACATCCAGCGCAAAATTTTGATCGACCGAAACGAAGCCCGCAGCGTCAACCTTAATGCTGTAGTTGCCCCGGGGCAAACCGCTCACGGTGAAGTTTCCGCTGGCGTCAGAGGTAGCAGGGAAGGTACTGCCCTGCTCGATGTTGGTGACGGTGACGGTGGCTCCCGGCAAGATTGCGCCGGTCGAATCGGTTACCGTACCCTGAATGCGGGCCGTATCGGTCTGCGCCTGCGCCACAAGGCAAAAAAGAGGAAACAGAAGGGTGACGATCGCCGTTCTGAAATTGAAATGTTTATTTGTGAACACGAGTGCTGCCTCCAAAATGTGGCTGGGGCAAACGGATGAGTTCTTTTGCGCTCCGGCCTCAGGCACTAGACCTGCTCAACGATCTGCTTTGCAATGCACAGCGCTTCTTTTTGGCGTCACGCGCGTCTAAACAGATTAGCCCTTTGTAATCAACGGTA
>DASQRJ010000066.1:0-2563 GCA_035642955.1 Acidobacteriaceae bacterium | reverse complement strand
GATTGAGCCATTCCACACTGCCATCCGGCCGGGCAATATAACCATCGGCGCTGGTCGCGATATACACGATGATTCGGCGTGCTTTCATGACACCCTCTCGAAGTCAGGTTTGAAGGCCGCACTGCCAAAATAGTCGTGTCGTGCAACGACAGACAAGCAGGAAGCATTAACGATCCGGCGGCGCGGTAGCCGCCTGGCGCCAGAACGCAAACGTCTCCGCCGTGATCGTTCGCCGTCCTGCGGCGCTCTCGCGCTCATAAAGCCCGCGCAGCGCCTCCCATAGCGCCGCCGCATCCCGTTCCAACCCCAGCACCCGCAGGGAGCGCAGCATCCGCGTCAGACGCAGATGGTTATGGTTCCCGGCATGCAGCCAGTTCCGCGATGCAACGGCAAACCGTTGGCCCTCCACCACCGCATCCCCCTCCAGCACAAATCCATAGAACGCCAGCATCCGCAGAAACGCCATGTGCAGCCGCCCCTGCATCTCCGAATCTCCGCGGAAGGTTGCGATCGTCGCGGCGTCCAGCACCGGCGCCCACGGATTGGCCCCGCTGCGCTCCGGCAGCGGAAAGATCCACTGGATGTAGTCGTGCACCATCTCCAGCCGAGCATCCTCCCAGCCCAGAATCTCGTCGAAGCTCCGGCCATCGTCATCCCCGCCGCCGGCAAAGAAGCGCGTCAACCTCTCATCGTGATCCATAGCCTTCTAGAAGCACCCCGCCACCACAGAGTTGCCGCCCGCGCCTCCCTGCACACTCCCGCCGTCCGAAGCCGACCGATAAGCTAGAGCGAGCACGCATGCCAGACACCGCACCCCCACCCTCGACCGAGATGCCAGCCGACTTGCCAGACCTGCCAAAGACGAAGCAGCCGCACGGCCGCGCCGCCGCACTCGCCGTCGCCACCGGCATCCTGCTCTCCAAGCTCATCGGCCTCATCCGCGAGCGCATCTTCGCCCATTACTTCGGCAACTCCATGGCCGCGGACGCCTTCAAGGCCGCCTTCCGCATCCCCAACATGCTGCAGAACCTCTTTGGCGAAGGCGTTCTCTCGGCATCGTTCATCCCCGTCTACGCCCGGCTGAACGCCGAGGAGCGCCACGAAGAGGCCACCCGAACCGCTGCCGCCATCTTCGCGATCCTTGTCCTCGTCGCATCGCTGCTCGTGCTGCTGGGCGTGCTCTTCGCTCCCGCGCTGGTCGACGTCATCGCTTACGGCTTCAGGGGCGAGACGCGTCTGCTCACCATCCAGCTCGTCCGCATCCTCTTCCCCGGCGCGGCGCTGCTTGTGCTCTCGGCGTGGTGCCTCGGCATCCTCAACAGCCACCGCCGCTTTCTCCTCTCTTACACCGCGCCCGTGGTCTGGAACGTCGCCATGATCGCGACCCTGGTCTGGCAGGGCCGCAGCCTCTTCGCCCAGGGCATCACCACCGCCTCCATTGCCGAGCCGCGCCTCGCCGTCGCGCTGGCCATCGGCTCGGTCATCGGCTCCGCTCTGCAGTTCCTGGTTCAGATCCCGTCCGTGCTGCGCCTGCTTAGCCCGCTTCAGTGGAAAGCCACCTTCCGCTCCGAGCATGTGCGCACCATCGTCCACAACTTTTTCCCGGTCTTCATCAGCCGCGGCGTCGTGCAGTTAAGCGCCTTCGTGGACCAGATCCTCGCCAGCGCTCTGCCCACCGGCGCCGTCGCCGCGCTCAGCTACGCCCAGATCATCAACCAGCTTCCCGTCTCGCTCTTCGGCATGGCCGTCTCCGCCGCGGAGCTGCCTGCCATGTCCGCCGCGCTCGGCACGCCGGAGCAGATTGCCGCCAAGCTCCGCGCGCGCCTCGCCGCCGGCTTGCAGCAGATCGCATGGTTCGTCGTCCCCTCCGCCGTCGCCTTCGTCGTCCTCGGCGATGTGGTGGTCGCCGCCATCTATCGCACCGGTCATTTCGACGCGCGCGCCGTCACCTACGTCTGGAGCGCCCTGGCTGGCTCCGGCATCGGCCTGCTCGCCGGCACCTCGGGACGCCTCTACTCGTCAGCCTTTTACGCGCTGCGCAACACCCGCACGCCGCTCAACTTCGCGGTGATTCGCGTCGCGCTCACCCTGGTGCTCGGCTACTTCTTTTCGAAGCCTCTGCCCCATCTGCTCGGCATTGACCCACGCTGGGGCGTCGCCGGCCTCACCTTCTCCGCCGGCCTCGCGGCATGGCTCGAGTACTCCCTGCTCCGCCGGGCCATGAATCGGCGCATCGGCGCGGTCGATTACCCGGCCAGCCGCATCCTCCGCCTCTGGCTCGCCGCAATTGCCGCCGGCGCGCTCTGCTTCCTGCTCCACCACCGCTTACCAATTCACGGCCACGGCTCGCGCGCCGCTATCCTCACCGCCATCGCCGTTCTCATCCCCTACGGCGCGCTCTACGTCGCATTCACTGTCATGATGAGAATCCCCATCCCCGGAAGTTTGCTGCGGCGCTTCAAGCGGGGCTAGTTCGTGACCGTTCGCGCATAGACTAAGCGGGGTGACTCCCCGTTGAAAATTCAGTCGGCTATTTCTCAATCGGTCTCAGAGCAGGGTTTCG
>DASQRJ010000065.1:0-2494 GCA_035642955.1 Acidobacteriaceae bacterium | reverse complement strand
CCAGAGCGTGATTGCGAATGCCGCGCCGCAGCCGGTGACGCTTCGCAGGGATGGCGCGGTGATTGCGCTGAAGCAGGACGAGAATCTGCAGAAGACGCCGCAGACGCTAAGCGGCATTGTGCTGCTGGCCGACGGAAGCTCCTACCTGGTGCGCGCGGAAGCAGGGATGATTCCGGCGGCGCCGATCTCTGCCTCCGGCAGCGTGGACCTGCTGCGTTACGTGGGTTTTGCGTTGTTGGGCGGCATGCTGCTGAACCTGATGCCGTGCGTCTTCCCGGTGCTGTTTATCAAGGCGCTGGCGCTGGTGCAATCGTCGACGGCGGAGCGGCGTTCGATGCGGGTGCAGGGGCTGGCGTATACGGCGGGCATCCTGGTGTCGTTCTGGATTGTGGTGGCGATCCTGCTGGCGCTGCGCGCGGGCGGACGCGGGTTGGGCTGGGGCTTCCAGTTCCAGTCGCCGGTGTTTGTGGCGATGATTGCGCTGCTGCTGTTCTTCCTGGCGCTGTCGCTGGCGGGGATGTTCGAGATTGGGCTGAGCGTGACCAGCGCGGGCTCGTCGCTGGCGAACAAGCATGGGCTGGCGGGAAGCTTCTTTACCGGCGTGCTGGCGATGGTGGTGGCGACGCCGTGCGCGGCGCCATTCCTGGGAGCGGCGATCGGGTTTGCGCTGGTGCAGCCGGCGGCTGTAGCGTTTGCGGTCTTTACCGCGCTGGGCGTAGGGCTGGCGCTGCCGTATCTGCTACTGGCCTTCCAGCCGGCATGGACCAAGCTGCTGACCAGGCCGGGCGCCTGGATGGAGTTGCTGAAGCAGGCGACGGCGGTGCCGATCTTCGCGACGGTGATCTGGATGGTGTGGCTGTTTGCGCAGCTTGCGGGGGCGACGGCGCTGATCGGGTTGCTGACGGCCTTCCTGCTGCTGGGGATCGCGGGCTGGGTGCTGGGACGCTGGCCGGCGAAGCTGCCGGCGACGGCGACCGCGGTGGCGATCCTGGTGCTGGCGGCGGTTGCGCCGGTGTACGCCGTGCACACCTTCCCGGCGCCGCAGAATGTGGCTGCCGGTGCAACCGGCGCACATACCGATCACACGCGTGGCTGGCAGCCGTTTACGCCGGATGCGGTGGCGCAGTATCAGGCGCAGGGGCGGCCGGTGTTTGTCGACTTTACGGCGGACTGGTGCTTGAGCTGCCAGGTGAATGAGCGTGTGGTGCTGGAGCGGCCCGATGTCCTGGGCAGGCTGCAGGATGGGAAGATCGCGCTGGTCCGCGCGGACTGGACGCGGCACGATGAGGAGATCGCGCGCGCGCTGGCGAGCCTGGGCCGCTCGAGCGTGCCGACGTACGCGCTCTATCCCGGGACACCGGGTGCGCCCGCACGGGTGCTGCCGGAGGTCCTGACACCGAGCACCGTGCTGGACGCATTGAAGGCTCTACCGGATGCGGGGACAACCCCGTCGGCGTCGTTGCATCCATCGCGATAAAATGGCCGGCGCTGGACGGTCTACACCTATGGGTGTTCGGTCAAGGATGGGAATGAGTGCAGGCCGCACGGGCGGATACGCCTGCGGCGCGGGTGACTTGGTTGGCTGTGGGCGCGCTCTGCTGGTGTGGCTCCTGTTGCCTGCTCTCGCGGGCGGCGCGCAACTGAGCAGGAAGCAGGAGAAGATCAACGCGCAGCACGCGGATGCGATTGCTGCGGCGCAGACGGCTGCCGAAGCGTGGCTGAAGATCGAGGACGCTGAAAGCTACGACAAGAGTTGGGCTGCGGCGGCGGAGTATTTTCGCTCGCAGGTGCCCGAAAAGGGATGGGTGCAGCACGAGAGCGAGATGCGCAAGCCGCTCGACCCGCTGTTGGCGCGCGATCTGGAGGCCAGCGCGTGGAAGACCGAAGTGCCGAACCTGCCGAAGGGCGAGTACGTCGCGTTTGTCTACCAGACGACCTTTGCGAATGGGCATCCGCAGCTGGAGTCTCTGGTGATGACGCATGAGGGCGATGCGTGGAAGATGGTTGGGTATGCAGTGCAGTAACAGATAACGGCAGACAACTACAGACCACAGCAGACGACTACATCCGATCGCAGCCGGTCATTCGCTGCTGTCGTCTGTCTTTGTCTGCCTTTGTCTGCTGTTCTCTCGCACTCTTGCTATCTCTTCCATGCGTTGTCTTAGCAGCTTTTCGCGGCCTTCGCTGGTGGGGTGGTAGTAGCGGCGGTCGCGCAGGCTTTCCGGCAGGCAATCCATGTCCGCTACTTTGCCTTCGATGTCGTGGGCGTATTGATAGTCCTTGCCATAGTTCAAGTCACGCATGAGCTTTGTAGGCGCATTGCGCAGATGCAGCGGGACGGACTCGGCGCGGGTGTTCTCGATATCTTGGCTGACCGCGGCCCAGGCGGTGTAGACGGCATTCGATTTTGGCGCGAGTGCTAGATACGCGGCGGCCTGCGCGAGGGCGAGCTCGCCTTCGGGTGATCCGAGAAAGTCCATGGCGTCGCGCGCAG
>DASQRJ010000064.1:0-2500 GCA_035642955.1 Acidobacteriaceae bacterium | reverse complement strand
ACTTTTTCACCAGCTTGCCCGCGGGCTTCGCCGGGGCGTCTCCGCCCAGCACAATCGCCTTGCCGCCGGCCTTCTCGATCTTTTCCTGCGCCGACTTCGAGAACTTGTGCGCGTGCACGGTGATGGCGGTCTTGATCTCGCCATTGCCAAGGATCTTCAACAGGCCCTTCTTTTTGGTCAGACCGAGTTCCGCGAGCTTTTCGAGCGTCAGCTCAGTCGCCTGGAGATTGGCCAGGCTGTCCAGATTGAGCACGTTGTACTCGGTGCGGAAGATGTTGGTGAATCCACGCTTGGGCAGGCGGCGGTGCAGCGGCATCTGGCCGCCTTCAAAACCGCGCATCAGGCTCGAACCGGAACGGGAGCCCTGACCCTTGTGACCGCGGGTCGAGGTCTTGCCCATGCCGGAGCCCATACCACGGCCCACACGCTTGCGGTTGGTGTTCGCCTTCTTCGGCGCACGCAGATTGGAAAGATTTGTTGCCATGATTTCCTCGCTCAACGCCAGCCTACGGGAGGCCGACTCGCATATTGATTCTATCGTTTCGAACTGACCGTCCACAAAACTACTCGACGATGCGCACCAGATGTGGAATGGCCTTGACCATGCCACGGATCGAAGGCGTGTCCTCACGCTCCACGATCTGGTTCAACCGGGTGAAGCCCAGGCCCTTGACCACCTTCTTGTGCTTCTCCGGCGTCGCGATCTTCGAGCGGTAATACTCGATCAGCAGTGTCTTCTTCGCCTCTGCCATGACTATAGCTCCTCTACCTGCTTGCCGCGCAGCGCGGCCACATCGGCCTTGTCGCGCAACTGGGTCAGCGCGTCGAATGTTGCCTTGATCACGTTGTGCGGGTTGGCGGTACCCAGGCTCTTGGTCAGCACGTTCTGCACCCCGGCCGAGGTCATGACGGCGCGGACGGCGCCGCCTGCAATGACACCCGTGCCTTCCGGCGCCGGCTTCAGCAGCACCTGGCCGGAACCGTAGCGGCCCAGCACCTGATGCGGAATCGAAGTGTCGGTCAAATGCACGTGTACCAGATTCTTCTTGGCGCTTTCGATGCCTTTGCGGATTGCCTGGGGCACCTCCTTCGCCTTGCCGGAGCCGTAACCGACCACGCCTGCACCCGGATCACCCACCACCACCAGCGCGGCAAACGACATGTTCTTGCCGCCCTTGACCACCTTGGTGACGCGATTGATGGCGACCACCTGGTCCTTCAGGTTGTAGTGCCCGGCATCGAGCTTCTTCTTCAGTATTGCCATTCCGTCTGTTTCCTTCCGGGCGCTATGCACCCCTACCTAGAACTCGAGACCCGCTTCGCGCGCCGCATCGGCCAGCGCCTTGATGCGCCCGTGATAGAGATAGCCGCCGCGATCGAAGACGACTCTCTTGACGCCCTTCTCCTTGGCGCGCTCGGCCACCAGCTTGCCGACTTCCTTGGCCGCCGCCACATTGCCGCCGGTCTTCAGTTTGGCCGCCTTGGTGGAGGCCGAAACCAATGTGACGCCGGAGGCGTCGTCAATCACCTGCGCATAGATGTGGTTCAGCGAGCGGTAGACATTCAGGCGCGGCCGCTCGGCCGTACCCTGCATCTTTCGCCGGATGCGCGAGTGCACGCGCTGGCGGATCTCATTTCTCTGTCTCTGCGGAATCATCGTCTTGTCTTCTTCCTAATAGCGGGACCGCCCTGCGGCCCCGTTCGGTTATGTGCGTTCGATCGGCCTCAACTCACGCCGCGCCGACTACTTCGCGCCTGTCTTGCCGACCTTCTTCTTCAGCTTCTCGTCGGCATAGCGAACACCCTTGTTCTTGTACGGATCGGGCTTGCGCAGGGAGCGCATGTCCGCCGCCACCTGGCCCACCTTCTGCCGGTCGATGCCGGTGATGGTCACTCGGGTCTGCTTCGGGTCGATCGCGGCTTCGATGCCGGTAGGCAGCGGGAACTCGATCGGATGCGAATAGCCGAGCGTGAAGACCACCATGCTCTTGCCTTTCAGCTCCGCGCGATAGCCGATGCCGACGATATCCAATTCCTTCGTCCAGCCCTTGGTGACGCCTTCGACCGCGTTAAACAGCAAAGCACGCGTCAAGCCATGCAGCGGCGCAAGCTTTTCATCGTTGCGGGCCGCCACCATGTGGCCGTCCTTGTCCTCCAGCGTGATGCCCTCCGGCAGCGGGGTCTTCAGCTTGCCCTTGGGTCCCTCGACCAGCACTTCTTTTCCCTGCACGGTGTACTTCACACCCTTGGGGAGAGGGATCGGCTGTTTTCCAATGCGTGACATCTCTTCCATCCTTTGATCGGCTTGCGAGTCCCGGGTGAGCTTCCAGCTGCCAGCGGCAAGCCTCTAGCTACTTCCGTTCCACTGCAGCCCTTCCACCTAGCCAGCTATCTTGCTTTCCTGGCTCTCACTCATTTCAACTTCTGCCACATATCCTCACTGCGTCACTGCGATAACTGGAAGTTAGGAGCGAAAATCTGCTCTTACCAGACCTCGCAG
>DASQRJ010000063.1:0-3944 GCA_035642955.1 Acidobacteriaceae bacterium | reverse complement strand
GGATCGGAGAGGCCCGCGACGTTGCCGCCGCGGCGGTCTTCTACGCCAGCGACGAGGCCGAATTCATCACGGGTACGACGCTCGTAGTCGACGGCGGCATGACCGCCGGGTACCACCAGCGCGACAAGAGCCCCGCAGGCCCAGCTACGGCCATACCCACAGCCCGACGGAAAACCTGCCTGCAGGCTCTTGAAGCGCTTCTTCGACTAGCTCCGTGGACGGACAAGCGGTGACAGCCGCCATACATGCCCGCGCAAATACCCGCCGTTCGACGCAACTGCGAAACTTCAGGCCTGGATCAGGCGCGGCACGCAGAGCAGGTGGATCCGCCGCTCGGAGACCACGGCCTTGTGCCGGGATAAAGGCCACACATTGATATAGCCACGTAAACTGAGCACCTGCTGCGATTGCCAGCGGAAGAAACTTTGCTGAGCGTGATTTCCCGCAGGTGCCCGGATCTTTAGCCTGCGGCTCGTTCCGCAGTTCGGTGATGCATCCCTCAAATTCGTCTCGTCGGTCGAGGGCTAGGCCTGACGTGGGGTCTTGACGGCTGATAAGGGTGATGTTGCGATGGAGAGCTGGAAGTCCCCATGTGAAGATCGAGGTGCCGATGGCCGTTGGATGGGGTGATATCCCAGCCCTCGACGTCATCCTTCCGGGGGTTTGTCGCGCTTCTGCAACCCGGGGTGACGGCGTCGAAAGACCAGGTCAAACTGATGGCCTATGCGCTTGTTCCAGGTGGGCCGGGAACAAATCCGTGGCTGTCCTACAGCGTAGCTGTCTGCGGCAGTCAGCCGTTCCAGGGCACACTGCTGATCGGCGGCGACGCGCGACTGTCGAACCTGCGAGGAGTCCCAGCCCTAGGTACCAGGACCACGACTTCGCAGTCCAGTTTCCAGGACATCCCTGATGTAAAGCTACTCGACGAGTCAACGGGGAACGCCCTCGATCTAGGTCCCGTTCAGGCTATCCAGATCACGATGCCGTCCCCGGTGAAGTGCCTCTCACCATTTTCCGACCAGCAGCCGTTCCCGTCATTCGAGGGCCAGGGACAGGAAATCTCCGGAGAAGCCGCCGCCCCAGTCCAGCGAGCTTGGCGGATGGCTTGGTGGTCTGGTCCTCGTGCCAGCCAGAGCTGGCCGCTGATAGGCAGCATCCCCGGCGTCAGCGACCAAGATCTCGGCGTGTTCAGGGCGCTCGGCGGCCTGCGCGGAGCGTGGACGCGGTTCATCCCGCAGTACTTCGACGTCAGCGTGGGTAGTCTTAACTCGTCGACGTCGGTGGATGAGGCCCGTCCGCAGACGGCCAGCGACACCGACCTTTTCTGGGAAAGCGCCCAACCGATACAGCCAGTTGCCGTGGTCACTGACACCACGGCGATGAACAAATGGCAGAACTGGCTTGTAGCAGCAGGAATTCTCCTAGGCGTCGGGGGCTCGCTCCTGGCCAGTCTCCTTTACGCATGGGCCCACCCGAGCAGGGAGCGAAGCCAAAACGAGCAACAGTCGCCTCGAAGCCCGGCAGCCCCGGGCAGGTCGACGTACTACAAGCACGCTAACGTCGTAACTGTACTAGTAGTACTTGTATGGGCAATCAGGCGCGGGAAGCGGCACAGGGAATGACTGCCACGATCAGCACGCGCATGAACCCGCTGAACCAAGCATCGATAATCGCCGATAGGTGCGCATGCAAGTCAATGCCGTCCTCACCGAGATCGAGCGCAGAAGGTCTAATCCGCCGGGATGCGGTTTCTCGTCTACACGGCTGCTCCGCGCATTTCTCAGTTTCGCGGGCAACCGCCGTGTCACCCTTGAGTACGTGGCACGAATGGACTGTGTACTCGCGGGGATCATGCAAGTCGGCACGCTTGATACCGTGTGTTAGCTGATGAAGAGGCGCGCTACTCTGGGTTCGGCCGAAAAACGGCTGCGGGAATTGTTTGCTCGCGGTGTGGCGCTCGACCTGCGCGTGGGTCTCCCGGATCCCGGCGATGTTTCGGCCGGGGCAAGATGGACGGCGGAGCGGCAAGTCCGAGCCGATCTTATTGCCGACCTTGTGCGCGGGGGAGATGCTCAGGCGAACTCCGTCTTGAGCGTTGCCGGGGCGCGCATTGTGGGTGCTCTGGATCTTCGGCATGCCCGGATCACGGGTCCGTTGATACTCGAAGACTGCTACTTTGATGAGCCTCCTGACCTTACCGAGGCAAATGCCGTCTCCGTCTGTTTCGCAGGCTCACGGCTCCCGTCCCTGACTTGCGATGGTCTCCGGCTCGACAGGGACATCGACCTCCGCGGGGTTGACTCGGGGCGCATTGATCTCTTCGGGATTCATGTCGGTGGCCGGGTCTGGCTTCAGGGCGCTCACGTGCGCAGCTCCGGTGATGAATGGGCGCTCAACGCGCCGGACCTGACCGTCGACAGCGGCATGTACTGCAGAGGCGTCCGCGTCGATGGCGGCCTCAACATCTACGGCGCGACGATCGGCTCAACGCTGGACCTCGCGGAAGCGAAGCTGAGCAATCCGGGCGGCATGGCGCTACGCGCCCCGGGTATCACGGTCCGCTTCGACATGAGCTGCGGAGGATGCGCAGTGGCAGGCACGGTGGACTTGTTCGGTGCCCAGATCGGCGGTCAGCTTTGGCTAGGCAGCGCGCAACTGAACTCCGAGGGCCCCGACTGGGCCCTAAGCGCCCCCCTCTTGAAGGTCGGTGGGGGCATGTACTGCAACAACGGCTTCTCCGCTGCCGGCGGTGTCAACTTGTTCGGGGCAGCAATCGGATCAACGCTGGAATTCGCCGAAGCGACCCTCAGTAATCTCGGCAGTAAAGCACTTCGCGACCCGGGCTGCACTGTCGAGGCGGACATGACCTTCACCAAAGGCTTCTCCGTCACGGGCTCCATCGACCTGTCCGGTGCCCGCATCGGAGGCCAACTGCACCTGGCAGACGCGACATTCACCGACAGCGCGGCTGACCTGCGCAACTCTGACATCCGGGTGCTGTCCGGGGAGCCTTCGTCCTGGCCGGACGTGATCCGCCTGAACGAGATGACCTACACGGTCATAGAGCCCTACCTGACAGCGCGGCAATGGCTCCGCTGGCTCCAGCGTGATCCGGACGGCTACCAGCCCTAGCCCTACGAGCAACTTGCCGCCTACTACTGCCGCGTCGGGCACGACGAGCAGGCTCGCACTGTCCTGCTGGCCAAGCAACGCCACCGCAGACAGCGACTACAGCTACCGGCACGATCCTGGGGCCACCTCCAGGACGCCGCGATCGGCTACGGCTACCGTCCCGCGCGCGCATTTGGCTGGCTCATCCTTCTTCTGGCCTTCACAACCTCCTACTTCACAGTCAGCCCGCCCCACGCCGCCGCACCGGGAAGCCCGCAGTTCCAGCCCCTCATCTATGCCTTCGACACCGTGATCCCGGTCCTTAACCTGGCCCACGAGCAGGCCTACGTCCTGACCGGAGCCGGACAGTGGGTTACCTGGCTCGTCAGCATCGCAGGATGGGTGCTGGCCACCACGGTCGTTGCCGGCGTCATGAGGATCCTCATGCGCAGTTGATTGATCTAGATCCTGGATAGGTCCAGGACGAGCACCCGAACCGCCGCTATGCTCGGCGACTGGCGGACGACAGAGTTGCCTGAAGTCCGCGCAGAACTGCTCGATCTGTGTACCTCGCCTTGCCAGAGCATTCCGGTGCGGTCACTGACAGTGGTGATGGTCGGCTCGATGCTGAGGCCACGTCAGCGGCTTTGCCGAGCCGGCACCTCGACGAGAAGCAGAAAGGCAACTACGACTCCACGCTGTGGCACTTGTGGATGCTCCACATGAACCTCTCCACCATCCACCTAATCACCCGCCTTACGAACAGGAACGCCCGCCGGGCAGCGAGCGCCGCCTTGGGCACGCTGACGGCTAGGCGCGTCATCGCTGCCGAG
>DASQRJ010000062.1:0-3446 GCA_035642955.1 Acidobacteriaceae bacterium | reverse complement strand
CCGCAGTCTTTTCACACTTAGAAGCGCGATACCGCAAACAAGGCCAGCAGAATTGCCGCAGCATCCTCCAGCAGGGCAACGGGCAGATCCTTCACCCCCCGGCTGGTGATGCCGCGCCGCAGCCAGTAACCTGCATACGCTCCCAGCACCGCGGCGATGCCTCCCACTGCCGCCGGAAAGATCCAGGGCAGTCCGGCCGCCAAGGCCAGCGCACTGGCGCAAAGGCCGCCCAGCACAAAGCGAACGGTAAGCGGTCCTGCCTGAATGCGCGAAGGGATGAACGCCAGCTTGTCCGCGATAAGTTCACCGATGGCCAGCGCCACGAACACGTACATCGCGGCCGGGGCTCTAAGGAAGTTCAGCCCGGTCGCGCCCAGGTGAAGCCAGCCCAGATGCGGCCAGCTCCGCTGCGCCACAATCGTGACGACCGCGATTCCGGTCAGCGAGCGCAGTCCGCTCGCCCCGCCAATCACGACACACAGCAGATACAAAATTGTCGAGGTCATCGTGCTGCGTCCTCATCACAGAACTGAAATGTGCATCGGCTGAGAGCAACAGAACAGACAGTGTACGGCTGCACGAACGAATCTCTCGCAGCCACACGCTCTCTAGAAGCATTTTCGGTATAGGTATAGACCGTCCAGCGACCGCTCTGGTGGCTTTTCGTTAAGGAAAAGCCACACCGAATGCTTCTCGGTGGTTCACAGTATTACCGAAAATGCTCCATGCTTTCGCTTTAGGATGCGCCAGCTTTGACCTCGCCGACCAGCGCCCTTCATCAAAAAACAGAAAAAGGACGCCGCAAGGGGCGTCCTTTTCATCTCCTGGATTGGATCGAGCTGCTCTCAGCCTTCGCGCAGCATGCTCGGTTCTTCTGGCGAGCGCAGCCGAACCAGGCGGTCGATCGTATAGGGCGAACGCTGCTGCGAGGTGAAATAGTGCCGAACCTGCAGTTCGCCCAGCAGACCGATAGCCAGCATCTGGATGCCTGCCAGGATCAGTACGCCTGCCACTACGAACAGCGGTCCATGCTGGTCCATCACATGCTGGTGCGTGAACACCTTGAGCGCAGCGAGAAATACAGAAATGGCGCCGCCAAACAGAATGCCCAACGCGCCCAGGCTCCCGAAGAAGTGCAGCGGACGCGACATATACCGCAACAGGAAACG
This sequence comes from Acidobacteriaceae bacterium, assembly GCA_035642955.1. Taxonomy (GTDB): domain Bacteria; phylum Acidobacteriota; class Terriglobia; order Terriglobales; family Acidobacteriaceae; genus KBS-83. The sequence goes on along the minus strand of DASQRJ010000062.1, from coordinate 2,277 downwards.
GATCGTCAGCAGATCGAAGAACACGCGGAAGGTGCGAGAGATGCCGTAGTGGCTTTTCCCGCGCTCACGATTCACGTTCTTGATCGGAATCTCGCAGATACTCGCGCCATACCAGGAGGCCAGCGCCGGAATGAAGCGATGCATCTCGCCGTAGAGCGGGATGTTGTGGATCACCTCGCGCCGATACGCCTTGAACGTCGTGCCAAAGTCGTGGATCTCCACCCCGCTCAGCTTGGCCATCAGCCAGTTCGCGCAGCGGGAGGGAAAACGGCGCATCACGAAGTTGTCGATGCGTTCTTTGCGCCAACCGCTCACCACGTCGTAGCCCTCTTCGAGCTTCGCCAGGAAATTCGGAATCTCTTCCGGATCGTGCTGCAGATCTCCGTCCATGGCCAGGATGAAGTCTCCCTGCGCGTGGTCGAAGCCTGCTGCCAGCGCGGAGGTCTGCCCGAAGTTGCGGCGCAGTTTCACCACCAGCACGCGGCTGTCCACCGCGGCAATCTCCTCCAGCAGCTTGTAGCTGCGGTCACTCGATCCGTCATCGACCAGCACCAGCTCAAAGCTGTCGCCAATCGTCTCCATCACCGCCTTGAGACGGTCGTAGAGGGCCGTAACGTTCTCTTCCTCATTGTGGAATGGGACGACGATCGAATACTTCGGCATAGTGCCTTCAATTATATCGGACCCAGCCGCCTTTCGGAATCGAGTCCGGGAGCGCGTATCTGCTTAAAAAACATGGACGACGAACCCCTGTTCACTACGTCCGGATAAGCGCTTGAAGCGCATACACCGCCCGCTCGCACGCCGCGCGATCCACATCGCGATGGGTCACAAAACGTACCTCTTCCGCACTCGCCGTGCCGCACAGCACGCCCTGCGCTTTCAGCGCAGCGACCACCTCTGCCGCCTTCCGGCGCTCCGGCCGGAAGATCACGATATTCGTCTGCACCGTCTCCAGGTCAATCTGGCAGTCATCCATTCCGGCGATCTGCTCGGCTATCCAGCGCGCATTTGCATGATCTTCGCTGAGCCTGGCCGGCATCTCTTCCAGGGCAATCAGGCCTGCCGCCGCCAATACGCCCGCCTGCCGCATGCCCCCGCCCAGCATCTTGCGGATCGACCGGCCACCGTCGATCAACATACGTGAACCCACCAACATCGACCCCGCCGGCGCGCATAGACCCTTGCTCAAGCAGAACATCACCGTCGCAAAACCACGCGTCAATGCCGACACCGGCGTCCCTAAGGCGACACTTGCATTGAAGATCCGGGCTCCGTCCAGGTGCACCGGCAGTCCGTGCTCCTTCGCGCCAGCCCAAACCTCCTCCAGCGCCGCCACCGGTGTGACCGTGCCCCCGGCCATGTTGTGCGTATTTTCGAGCATGATCAATCCGGTCTGCGCGCGGTAGTAGATCGGCGCAGCGATCGCCGCTGCGATTCGCTCCCAGCGCAGGAGACCTCGCTCGCCCTCCACCTAGCGCAACTGGCAGCCGCTGAAGGCGGAGACCATCGCCATCTCCCAGTCCACCACGTGCGCGCGCCGCTCGCAGATCACCTCCTGCCCCTGCTGCGTGTGCAGGCGCACGGCAATCTGGTTCCCCATGGTGCCGGTGGGTACGAATAGCGCCGCTTCCTTTCCGAAAATCTCTGCTGCCCGCTTCTCCAACCGGTTTACCGTGGGGTCTTCACCATAGACGTCGTCTCCCACTTCGGCCTCGGCCATCGCGCGGCGCATCGCCGGGGTGGGCTTCGTCACGGTGTCACTGCGCAGATCGATTGTGTTACTCGTATCCATATCTATTACCTTTCGGGGAAAATGGTCACGGCCGGCAGCGGTTTTCACGTCTTCAATTCTCCGCTGGCCTCATACCCTGCCTCTCGACAATACTTGTGCTGTGGACGCGAGCGCGAATTCCGAGCTGTTGCCGGCCCAGAACCCATTCTCACCGGAAGCAACCGAACCGCTGCCCTGCTTTCGCGCGTGGTTCGCGGAGGCGCAGGCGCACGAGCCCAACGATCCCAATGCCGCGGCACTCGCCACCGCAACACCCGCCGGGCTGCCCTCCGTGCGGATGGTTCTGGTGAAGGACATCACCGGCGACGGCGGCTTCGTCTTCTACACCAACGCAGAGAGCCGCAAGGGGCTTGAGATTCGCGCAAACCCGCACGCCGCGCTCTGCTTTCATTGGAAGTCGCTGCGCCGTCAGATCCGCATCGAAGGACCGCTCACAGAGGTCTCGTCCGAGCAGGCGGATGCCTATTTCCACAGCCGCGTCC